>JABFSD010001188.1 GCA_013140935.1 Acidobacteriota bacterium | reverse complement strand
ACATAACGCGCGACGAGTTCGAGTTGCGCCGCGTCGTTCACTTCAGACAAAGCCAATAACTTGAATTCATCCGCCGTCGCGCGCAACAGCCGCAATCCTTCTTCGCCCAAGCCTTGAAAGCCGAACGGATCGTTGCTCGCGCGAAAGGCGTTGCCGCGCAAGACGTGTCCGCCCTGTTGCGCCAACACTTCGGCAATGGCGGCGAGCGGTTCGCGGCTTTCGATTACGCTGGGTCCGCCGATCAATACGACTGGCTCGCCACCGATAGTTACGTTGCCGAGTTTGATTTGCGTACCGTCCGGCTTGAACGCGCGCGCCGCCAGTTTGTAAGGCGAACTGATGCGCACGACTTTATTCACACCGCCGAGCAATTCGAGTTCGCGCGCATCCACGAGCCGCGAGCCAACCGCGCCCAACAACGTATGCTGCGCGCCGGTCGAACGGTGAATGTCGAAACCTAGATGAACAAGGCGATCTACGACCGTGACGATCTGGGCATCGGTCGCGTTGGGTTCCATTACTACAATCATAGTGGCTAGTGACTTGTAGCTAGTGGCTAGTGGCGAGCGGCTCTTAAACTAGCCACTAGCCACTAACCACTAGCCACTGTTTTCTTCAGTTGAATGAATGCGTTCGATTCTTCGCGCTTCGTCAATGACGCGCTCAAACAGGCGGCGAATCGCTTCGGCGTCGAGCGGGCCGGTGTTGGCGTTGGTGACGTTGCCGATCACCTGCGCTTCGCGCGCAGGCGAATAAATCTCCAAATCGTATCGTTTTTTGATGTGCCCGATCTCGATGGCACATTGCGTACGCTCGTTGAAGAGCTTGACCAGTTCGAGATCAATCTCGTCAATGCGGCAACGCCACGGCAGCATCTCTTGTTGGGCGGAATTGGTGTCGCTCATGCGGCTTCCCCTCGCAGCGTGCGAACAAGCGTTGCAATGCGTTCGACCAAATCTGGTGCGGCGGCTTGCTGTTCGATTTCGAGTACGAGCCGTGTGCCTACGACCGCGCCATCGGCGTAACGCCACACATCCTGAACGTGTTCAGCGGTCGAGATGCCGAAGCCCACCGCAACGGGCAAATCAGTTTGCGCACGCACTCGTGCGACGAGCGATTCGACTTCGGTGGCGACGCTCGCGCGCATGCCGGTGACGCCGGTGCGCGCGACGACATACACAAAGCCGGACGAATAGCGCCCAATCTGCGCCAGCCGTTCATCGGTCGAAGTCGGTGCCGCCAGAAACACCGTGTCAATCTCAGCCGCGCGCATCTCGGCGACGAACTCATCAGCTTCTTCGGGAATCAGGTCGGTGATGAGTACGCCGTCAACGCCCGCCGCTTTGAGCTGTTTGCCTAAATCGCTTTGCGCGAACTGCAAGAGCGGATTGAAGTAAGTGAAAAGCAGAATCGGAACGTCACAAGTTTTTCTCACGCGCTCGACGATGGGCAAAATGTCGGCTACGCCCATCGAAGTTTTCAGCGCACGTTCAGAAGCGCGTTGAATCACCGGCCCATCCGCCATCGGATCAGAAAATGGCACGCCAAGTTCGATCACGTCTGCGCCTGCGTCGGCCAGCGCGTGAATCAGCCGCTCCGTCGTCGCCAAATCAGGGTCGCCCGCCGTGATGTAAGGGATGAAAGCCTTGCGGCCTGTTTGTTTGAGTTGGTTGAATCGTTCAGTAATGCGGGTCATGAATTTTCAGTTTAGGTTCCGGCGAAAAAGCTATGGGCCGATTGCCAGCGAAAGTCGTAATAATCAAGCAACAACGGAAAGTCTTCGTTATCAGAAATCACTGTGACGCCGTGTTGTTTGGCTGAGACGGCGATCAACACATCGCGGATGATGCTTTGCTTTTTGTCATTGCTCAGTTTGGGGCGGCGGCGGCCTGCATCGTTGCGGCTCAGGTCGCTGAGCAGGTGATTCAGGATGCGCCCAGCGGTGCGCCAAGCCTCGTCGTTAGGAGTAAGCAGCCGGTTTTTGCGGGTGTAGTACCGGCTCATATTTTCCCAGTACTTTAGGTCTGAGCGCCCGGAGGAACCTGCCATCAGTTCCTGAATGACCACCATAGAGAGCCAGCCCGGCTCTATTATCTTCACTTGGTTTTGGAAACCGATATAAACGGCAGTATCAAATAACAGCGATGCGTTCTTCACCAAAGAGGAACTCCTTTCAACTTGCTCGTGATAAATCTGCCGCCTCGGCAAAGATGCGCATGGCCTCTTCCCGCTTGGCATAAGTTGCTTTCACTAACCCATAAACATATTGCCCGATGTTCGCTACGCCATAGGTCTGCGCATCCTCTTCAAGTTGCTCATATAAATCTCGGTCAATTTCTGTCGTGACGATTACCGGTTGCTCCTTCTTGTTTTTCTCTTCGGCAAGGCGCGTGCATAACAGCCAATGCATCTCGAACCCAGACAGTTTTTCAAATTCTTTAATTTCTGTGTCTTCATCGAGCGAATCGAAATACGCCTTTAACTTTTCGAGCCGCGCGAGTTTTTTGGGGCTCAAGGGTTTCGGCTTGAATTTCAGCCGCACTTCCGTCGCCATTTTACCTACGACGGGCGGCGGTATCTTTTTTTCTTTGGTTGCGGCACTGGCAGGCTTGAGCGTCGCGCCATTCCTGGCGTGCCCGTTAGCATTGCTCTTAACGTAAGGAGTAGCGCCATTTTCCATCCGTACCGTCGTGCCGTTTTTCGTATCTGGCGCAGCGCGTTTCGTCGTCGTTTGCGTCGTGCCGTTGCTTTGCTTTGCTTTCATACAACCTCTCTTTCTTTGCGTGAACAGGCCGCGATTATCAGCCGGTTCACGCAATGCCAGCAAGTTTCATTTTTTGCCGTAACTCACCCGCCAAATCTTCTTCCCGCCATCATCCACCACCAGCAACGAACCATCAGGCAACATCGTCACGCCCACCGGACGTCCCCACACGTCTGTGCCCGCTTTGTCAGGAACCCAACCGGTCAGGAAGTCTTCGTAACCGCCTTCGGGTTTGCCGTTGTTGAACGGGATGCGAATCACTTTGTAGCCCGTGCGTTGTTTGCGATTCCACGAACCGTGCAACGCTACGAAAGCATCGCCGACGTATTCTTTCGGAAACATCTTGCCCGTATAAAACTGAATGCCGAGCGCGGCGGAGTGCGGTTCGATCAACACGTCGGGTACGATGGTTTTGGCGACCAGCGCAGGGTTTTCGCCCTTGCGGCGCGGGTCTTCGTTCGGCCCCATATAGGCGAAAGGCCAGCCATAAAACGCCCCCTCTTTCAC
>JABFSD010000463.1 GCA_013140935.1 Acidobacteriota bacterium | reverse complement strand
GTGTAACCGTTGCGCGATACGGTTTTGACTTCCGCGCCGCTTTCGATCAATACGCGCACGGCTTCGGCGTGGCCTTCCGACGCAGCCCACATCAACGCGGTTTGTCCTTTAGCCTTTTCTTTGGCGTTTAGGTCAGCGCCTTTTTCAATCAGCAATTTCACGATGGCGGCATTGCCCGAGTTCGCCGCGAGCATCAACGCCGTACTGCCATCCCACCGCGCGGCTTTAACATCGGCTCCGGCAGCGATGAGTTTTTGAACCAAAAACAGATTGCCGTTGTTGCACGCCAACGTCAGCGGCGTCTCGCCGTATTCATCCGCCGTATTCACTTTGGCTCCGGCGTCTAGCAACATCTCAGCGGCTTTCGCATCGTCGAGGTAAATCGCCCAGGCCAGCGCCGAAGCGCCATCGGGCTGGGCGACGTTGACATCGGCTTGGGCTTTGATGAGTTGCGCGAGCGCCTGATGATCGCGGCGTTTGACGGCGTCCAATAAGTTCGGCGCGTCGTTCGCCAGACAGAGCGAACTCACTAACAGAAAAAGAACTCCGCATTGCCATCGCATCGCACGTTTCATCAGCTATCCTTTCTGCTTACGCTTTAGCGCGTTGAGCCAGCGCGTTTTGTTTAATCCAAACGCTTAAATCGTCTTTGGATTTGAAATCGAGCAGTGCTTCGCTCAACGATTCAAGTTGCTCTAACACGAACTGTTCGAGTTGGCGTTGCACCAATTGCGAGAGCTTGCCGAAACGGTGTTCGAGCTGTCGGCGCGCGATTTTGCGCGCCTCTCTCACTTCGACCTTTCGCACAATGTCTTGATAAACAGATGACTCTTCCAACATATCGTCGTCTTTGCCTGACGGGCGTTGCGGGTTTCGTTTCGAGTGCGTATTGTCGGGCTCGTTTCGTCAAGCGTTACAATCCGAGTTGTGTTTTTACTACTCGCTCTATCTTTTTCATATCAGAACTCGAGAGCTTTCCGGCTAGGTTTGACAGTCTTAGCTTACTAACAGTCATCAATTGATCGGCCATAGCTTTGTTTGGTTTTCCATTGAGTGTCACACTTGCCTCACTCGGATAAAAATGATTTACCTGACTGGTTAAAGGAATAACCTGTAGCCGATTCAAGAATTTATTCGAGGCGTCATTGCTGAGAATGACTGCGGGTCGTTGTTTCTGAATTTCTCCGCTTACGCTCGGATCGAAATTCACCCACCACACTTCACCTCGTTTCATCGCTTATCCCTCCCAGTGTTCCTTCAACCCAGGCCAGCGCTTCCGCTTCACGCGCTTCGTCTTTCGACATTCGTTGATAAGCGGCCTCTAGCTCTTTATCAATAACGTGAGGTCGAATCAGCGACTCAATGAATTCGCTGATGTTGCGGCGGCCAATTACGTTATGTAACCCCGCATATACTTCTTCATTTATCGAGATGGTCAGTTTCTTTTGCATAAGCGCCTCATTAGAGTTCTTTCCTCTCAAGCCAAACAATCCAGCTTGCCCGTACTGTCACCCAACTTATTCGCCGCCACCCCAGCCTTGTCGAGCATGCTCAACAACAAATTATTCAAAGGCGTTTCTTTCGGCAGCATTACGTGGCGATTGCCTGTGACTTGTCTGCCGCCGCCGCCTGCCAGCACGATGGGCAGGTCGTGATGCGTATGCAGATTGCCGTCGCAGATGCTGCTGCCATATACGATCAGCGAATTTTCGAGCAGGTTGCTGTCACCATCCGCCGTAGCTTTCAGCTTATCCAACAGATAAGCGAACAGCTTCACGTGGACTTCGTTGATCTTGGTGATTTTGGCGATTTTTTCAGCATCGTTTTGGTGGTGCGTGAGGTTGTGGTGTCCGTCGCTGATGCCGATGTTGCGGTAAGGATGATTGCTGCCTTCGCGCGCCATCATCAACGTAATCACGCGCGTCAAATCGCTTTGAAAGGCGAGTACCTGCAAATCCATCACGAGGCGTACGTGGTCTTCAAACTCATCGGGAATCGCTGTCGGACGTTCCATCACCGGCAGCTTCAGTGAAGCGCTTTGCTGTTCGGCCTTTTGAATGCGGCGCTCGATGTCGCGCACGGCGTCGGTGTATTCGGCCAGCTTCACGCGATCGCGCACGCCGACTTTGGCGTTGAGCCGGTGAAGGCCGCCATTCACGTAATCAAGAATCGAACGCTGCGAATTCATCAGCGCCAAGCGTGACGCAGCATCTGTCGAATCGCCTTCGCCGAACAGTCGTTCAAAAATCGCACGCGGATTGTTCTCATTCGGCAGCGGTGTCGTCTCGTTGCGCCACGCAATCGTATTCGAATAAGCGCAGCTATAACCGCTGTCGCATCCGCCCGAAAGTTGATTCGATTCGATGCCGAGTTCGAGCGAACCGAATTGCGTATGGTCGCGCAAGGCTTGCGCCGCGACCTGATCGGCGGAGACGGCGCACCGAATCGTGACTTCAGATTTTTTTGGATGCGCGCCCGTCAGCCACGTCGCGCCCGCGCGCGCGTGATCGCCCGCACCGTCGCCCAACGCGCGGCCTTGCACTTGCGCCAGTCCGCTGAACACATTCACGTGCTCGCGGAAGGCTTCGAGCGGTTTCATCGTCGGCATGAATTCAAAGTTCGCGCCTTCGGTCTTCGGCGTCCACTTGTTCATGATGATGCCGTTCGGCACGTAAACGAATCCGAGCCGGACGACGGGATTGGCTGTCGCACTCAACGCTGGAGTCATGGCGTCGAGCATTGGCAAGGCTACCGATACGCCCAAGCCGCGCAACATCGTGCGGCGCGAAATAGCTTTTTTCGTAACGATCATAAAATTGCTTTCCCTTCGTGGCACGGGCTGCCAGCCCGTGCCACGTCTCATTTGGTTTTAGGTTCAACCTGTCGCATCAAAAACGGTTTGCTGTTGACGACTGCCGTAATCAACGCAGTCAAGCGAAACTGTTCTTTCTCAGTCTCACGCACAATCCCGCGAATCGCCGGAGCGTCGTGCGCTTCTAACCCACGACCCAGCGCGTAAGTCATCAGTTTTTCGACCACCGTGCTGACGAATTCATCACGATGGCCGGTCAATAAAACCTGTTTCAATTCGGAAGGGCCGTTGAGTTTCGTCCCGTTCGGCAGTTTACCCGAAGCGTCAATCGCTTGCCCAGCATCTTTCGTACGCCACTTGCCGACGCCGTCGAAATTTTCGAGCGCGAAGCCCAGCGGATCCATCCGCGCGTGGCACGAAGCACAGACCGCATTGGCGCGATGCATGTCGAGTTGTTCGCGCATAGAC
>JABFSD010000410.1 GCA_013140935.1 Acidobacteriota bacterium | reverse complement strand
GAAGAATGCGAAGACGAATTTTTCCGGTTGCTGGTGTTTTACCGCGACCGGCTTACGCCCGAAAGCGGTCCGCTTTCGCTGGCAAGATTGCTGACGTTGGGCACGCCCAGCGAACAGCGACGCTTCCGCGACGTAGTGCAATCGGCCCTCGATCAATCGGCGGTTTCGCTCGATGCGATGCAGGTCGGCTTGCGTGTCGAAACGCAAGCGCCTTTCCGCGAAATGGCGGGCGCGGCGGGTCTGGCAACGATGGCCTGGAGCTAACATTCATTCGTGTCAGTAGCTCACGCGTAAGCGAGAACTGCTGACACCTCATCCCATTATTTATTATGCGAACTTACACACAGACGAAACGAACGCTTCTGTGCTTCGGCACTGGTTTATTGGCTTTATGGGCGGCGGCCTGCGGTGGCGGCAGCGTGATGGATTCCACGAGTCCGAAAACGACGGCTTCGCCCGTGGCGACGGCTTCCGAAGCGCCGGTGGCAAATACGCCCGCGCCCGTCGCGTTGGCTTCGGCGACGCCGCTGACGTTGGCATTACCGGCAGGAGAAACGGTGATGACGACCGCCAAAGGAACGCTCAGAGAAAACGGCATTGGTACGAATTCCGGGGTGCCGACACAAGACACCAGCACCAGCAAGCTGCGCCACGTAGACGATTTTCCCGTCGAACTGAAGGCCGCCACCAAAGCTACGCCGCAACCCGATGCATTTGCGCCGCGGCCTACGCCAGCGGTTGAGATGGTGAACGGCAAAATCAAACAGCAATGGCAAGCTCCGCCCGAAGCGTTGGCATTGAAAAATCCGTTAAAGGCTACGCCGGAAAACATTACGAAAGGGCGCGAATGGTACGGCCAGCGTTGTGTTGATTGTCACGGCAGTTCAGGCAAAGGGAATGGCTATTTGGGCGCGGCGCTACGGCGTGATGGGCAATTGATGTTTCCCACCAATCTGGTGAGTCAGGTCGTGCAAGCCAATACGGACGGCGAATTGTTCTGGAAAATTACCCACGGACGTTCGCCCATGCCTTCCAACCGCGTGCGGTTCGAAGAAGAACAACGCTGGCAAATGGTGCTTTATCTGCGCACCCTCAAGTAAATCGAACGAGTATCCAACCATTTCCCATAAAATTTCCCATGAGAATTGTTGATACGCACCAACACCTGTGGGATTTGGACTTGCTGCCTTATTCGTGGACGGCGCGCAGCGAAAAATATAATCGCAGCTTTCGCTGGAAGGATTACGCCGAAGCTACGCGCGGTTACGACGTCGTCAAAACCGTCTTTCTCGAATGCGACGTAGACGAACCGTTTCAGTTGCAAGAGGCGCAGCAGCTTTTGCGATTGTCAGAGCAACCGGACAACACACTGTCCGGCATCGTCGCCGGATGCCGTCCTGAAACGCCGGACTTTCTGGCTTATCTCGATCAAATCGTAGGTCATCCGAACCTCAAAGGCTTGCGCCGCATCTTGCACGTCGTGCCGGACGACGTTTCTTACAGCCCGCATTTCATCCCGAACCTGCGCGCGCTCGCGCAACACAACCTGTCATTCGATCTGTGTTTTTTTGCGCGTCAGTTGCCGCTGGCGCTGCGACTGGTGCGGGCTTGCCCTGATACGCAATTCATTCTCGATCATTGCGGCAATCCCGATCTCACGAACGACGACCTCTCGGTCTGGCGCGCAGCCATCACTGAACTCGCGCGCTTTCCCAATCTTGTCTGCAAAGTTTCGGGCATCGTCGTCAACACCAAACACGCAGGCTGGACGACCGATAATTTGCGTCCTGCCATCGAACATCTCATTGAAAGTTTCGGTTGGGAGCGGCTGCTGTTCGGCAGCGATTGGCCGGTGTGTACGGCGGCGGCGACGTTCAGCCAATGGGTAGATGCGCTGATTGAAATTACGAAGTCTGCCGGTGAAGAAAATCAGAAGAAGTTGTTTCAGTTAAATGCCGAGCGGGTTTACCGGCTCGATTGAGCTATGGGCATTCGCCGACATTTTCCTTCAACAAGCTCTGGTGACATTGCCGTGGCAGATAACCTTTCTCAGTCAGATTGGCTTGTCGTCCATCCAAATCCGTACCGCCAATGGTCAGGCGATAGCGCAGCCGCTCGTCGCTGTTGAGTTCGCGCTCGAAGCGCTCTTTCATCCCCGGCCCATTGTAAGAGCGCGTCATCAACCAAAAATCTTTTTTGTCTTCGCGCCACATGGCGAAGTTGGGCACGAGGTCTACGGTAAAGGTGTAAGGCACGCCGCTTTCGTAGCGCGCGCGTCCGCTGAACAGAATCTGATTCGGCTGATCGGCGTTCGCGGGCAAAGGCGCGACGGTGCTGCGCGCAATGCGCAAGCTCAACGCGCCCGTATAGCCCGACGTGATGCGTTCGGGATATAAGTTGGGTTGCGGCAGATAGATGCCTTCGCGCGGAAAGACCATCGTGTAAGTGAACCGCACGCCCACCGGATTGCCCTGCGCTGAGAGCAGCGGTTCATCGCGGTATTGTTTGACTTCGGCGCGCACGATGCGGAATTCGCCTTGCGTATACGGCATCAGGTTGTCGTTGGCAGGCGCAATGACGACGGGCGCGTTTTCCGTAACCGGCGCGTTGGGTTGCGGTTGGAATAGGTTGGGATAAACGCGCTGATAAGGCAGCCCGTGAATGCTGCGGCCTACGGCGCGAATGCGACAGGGCTGATTGGGCATCTCCCATTGCAAAAAGAAATTGTAAGGATTCGAGAAATCGTTTTGCCGAAACGCGATAGGCGCAATCACTTCGCCGCGTTCGCTGATGAGTTGAAAGTTCACCGTCTCGGCGTTGTTGCCCGAAAGATAAACCGTCGCTTGCGGACGGCTGCCGACGGCGATCGGCGAACGTTCAGAAGGGACGGCGTTGCGTCCGAGCAAGTTCAAACAACAGCCGTAAAGTTCGCTTTGCACGCTCGACGACAGCGTGAACGTGCCTTTGCCTTTCAGCCGCACCTGCCATTCGCCGGGGCGCGGATCCCAAATCGCAATCACACGTTTGTTGGGCGTATCGGTGACGAGTACGTTGCCGGCTTTGGTGTTGAAGACGCGACCGGGCGGCGCGATCAAATCCCACGTGACGGCGTCGTTTGATTGAACGGTAAAGAAAAGTCGTAACGTCGTGGCTTCGACGGTGACGGGAAGGTTGCGCGTTTCGTCGTTGAGCGATTGCGAGAGCAGCGTGAGGTATTGCGCGTTGGGGTCGTCCTGAGCAAAGGCGGTGACGCTGGTAAACACGGTCAATAAGAACAGTAC
>JABFSD010000779.1 GCA_013140935.1 Acidobacteriota bacterium | reverse complement strand
CTGTTTCTCTTCCTGCAACGCCGCACGCTCATCAATATGTCGCGCTATGTCGAATACGATTTTCGGCAGGATTTTTATGCGCATCTGCAAAAACTGCCGTTGCAATACTTTCAAAGCCAACGCACGGGCGATTTGATGGCGCGAGCGACGAACGATCTCAGCGCAGTCAGAATGCTGGCTGGCCCGGCGATTATGTATAGCGAGCAAACGCTCTTTCGCTTGCTCATCATCGTGCCGTTGATGTTCACCATCAGTGTGAAACTCACCTTGCTCTTGCTCATCACAATGCCGATTGTTTCGGTGACGGTGAAATACTTCGGCCAACAGATTCATACGCGCTTTGAGAAGATTCAGGAATTCTTTGCCGACATCACGGCGCGCGCGCAGGAAAATCTTACGGGCGTGCGCGTCATTCGCGCCTACGCACAGGAAGCCGCCGAAGAGCGCGAGTTCGCGCGGCTGAATCAGCAATACATCGAACGCAACCTCGACTTGGTGAAACTTTCCGCCGTGTTTCGTCCGCTGATGGCCTTCACGATTGGCTTGGCGCAAGTGGCGATCCTTTGGTACGGCGGACGCGAAGCCGCGCGCGGCGCGATGACCGTAGGCGAATTCACTGCCTTCTTTCTTTATCTCGAACAATTGATCTGGCCGCTGATTGCGATGGGTTACGTGACGAATATGGTGCAACGCGGTACGGCGAGCCTGAAACGCATGCACGAGGTGATGGCGGTGGCTCCGGCGATTGCGGATGAAAAGACAGAGAACCAGCAAGACTTGCGCGGTAAGATCGAGTTTCGTGGGTTGTCGTTTCGCTACGATGAAAAGTAGCCTGACGTATTGCGCGACATCAATCTGGTGATCGAAGCGGGGAAGACCGTCGCGTTCATCGGGCGCACGGGTTCAGGGAAGTCTACGTTGATGAATCTCGTGCCGCGCTTGCTGGATGCCGCGCCCGGAATGGTGCTGATTGACGATCAGCCGATTCGCAATATCCCCTTGTCGCAACTGCGCGCGAGCATTGGCTACGTGCCGCAAGAGACTTTCTTGTTCAGCGAGACGCTGGCCGAAAACATCAAGTTCGGAATTCACGATGAACGCGCCGTCAACGTGGATGACAGCGCCGCCGTCGCTGGTTTGGCTGAAGACGTGCGCGATTTTCCCAAACAATACGAAACCATTCTCGGCGAACGCGGCATTACGCTGTCGGGCGGACAAAAACAGCGCACCGCCATTGCCCGCGCCATCATTCGCGCACCGCAGATTCTGATTCTCGACGATGCGCTTTCGGCGGTTGATACTTATACCGAAGAAAAAATCCTCACGCGCTTGCGCGAGGTGATGCGCGGACGCACAGCACTCATCGTTGCCCACCGCATCTCGACGGTGAAAGAAGCCGATTTGATTTGTGTGTTGGAAGCAGGCCGCATCGTCGAACGCGGTAAGCATGAAGAGTTGCTGCGGTTGGGCGGCGCTTACGCTGATTTGGCTGAACGGCAGTTGCTGGAAGAAGAGTTAGCGGCGGCGTGATTTGGTGAAGGACTGTTGCGTCAATAAAAACAAAAAAGGTTGAGGCAGAGAAAATCTGCCTCAACCTTTTTTGTTATTGCGTCTTGATCTACCGTTTCAAACTAGAAGGTGAAGCGGAAACCGAAGCGAACGTTACGCAGCGCCTGATAGAGCGCCGGTTGTCCGTAAAGACTGCTCACCGGATTCGTTCTGCCCACCGTCGCGGTAGTTCCGCTGATGCTCGCATTCGCGCCGCTCGCCAGGCCCGCGATTTGCGCCCCGATTTGTCCGTTCAGAACCTTGTTCAAAACGTTGGTCAGGGTTTGCGTATCGGCCCGGTAAGTCGGGTCAATATCAGTTGACGCAATGGCGTTCGTCACGCGGTATTTCCCGGTGACGAAGCCTGTCACCGTGTTCTGGTTGAAAGCATTCAGGACGTTAAAGGTGAAGGCCAGTCCGTAACGATCCTTGACTTTATAACGATGCGTCACTGCCAAGTCGGTTTGTGTGAACACCGGCGTCCGGCCTAAATCGCCCCGTTTTGACAACGGAATAGAAGTGGCACCGATGGTGACGAAAGTCGTTTGCGGCGTGCCTTGCAACCCCGTGAAGAAGAACGACAAATCAGTCGAATGCGCGTCAGTCCCCCACCGATTGAAGTTGTAGTTGCCGAAAGCCTTGAACGCATGCCGCCGGTCAGTTGCCAGAAAACCGTTATCCGGTTCGCCGGTTGCCGTGAAGCCGTTAATGGCATAGTCAAAGAAACGGTTGACCGCCGGGCTGGTACGTCCGCTGCCCGCGCCTTCGTCCGAACTTGCCAGCCCGGAATAGTTGCCGAACAAGCGTCCGTAGGTGTAATTCGCATTGAACGAGTAGTTATTCGCTAAGCGGCGGTTCAGCACGATTTCGAAGGCCTTATAAAGGCGTTGCGGAATTGCCGATTTAACGTAGCCGGTTTGCTTGTCTAGTTTCAAATCCAAGCCCCTGCCCGGATTGCCAATGGGGTAATTCTCAGATTCGTTAAGACCCAGAATGCCGTGGTCTTCAATGGCGTAGTCTACGTTCTTACGGGTGAAACGCGCCGTTAGCACGTAGCCTCTGAACAATTCACGCTCAAATCCAACCGTAACTTCGCTTTGGCGAAACGCCTTCAAATCAGGGTCAACCCCTGTTATGGGTAGACCGAGCGCCGTGAATTGCGCGGCGCTAAGGTTTGACGGGATGCGTTGGTCTCTCTGCAATTGGCTCAAGCCGCCCTGCGTTGAAGGATTGCCGCCACCCAGCGGATCGGTCCAGTTGCCCAAAATCCGTTGCGGTGTGTAGTAGGCATAGTTCGGATTGGCGCGCGTAATCGGGAAGTAATCAACACGCTGGAAATTGCCGCCGAAAAGGCCGCGCGGCAACTCGAATTTCAAGCGGTCATAAAACCAGCCGAAGCTGCCATAGACTTTCGTCTTGCCGTCACCGAATACGTCATACGCTGCGCCCAAACGCGGCGCGATCTTTTGGCCCCAGCCCAGGCGAATCGGCGGAATGGGCGAACCTGCCAACGCGAAACCTTCGTTGTAAGAAGGCAGGTTTTCTTTCTCGAGCCGCAGCCCCACATTCAAAGTGAGGCGGCTGGTAGGCTGCCACTTATCCTGTCCGTAAATCCCCTGATATTTATTTCTGGCCGTGCCTTTTGCGCCAGCGCGGCTCAACGTGCCCACGCCGATGCAATCGGCTGAACCGAGAACACAAGGCAAACTGACCGAGATGCCCGAACTGATGTAATCC
>JABFSD010000003.1 GCA_013140935.1 Acidobacteriota bacterium | reverse complement strand
GTCTTGAACGTACCGCCGTCGGCTTGCTCTTGTCCGGTGACGAGGCGAAAGAGCGTCGTCTTGCCTGCGCCGTTGGGGCCGATGATGCCGACGATGCCGCCGGGCGGCAGGCGGAAGTTGAGTTTCTCAAATAACAAATTGCCGTCATAGCCTTTGCTGACATCGGTCGCTTCGATCACGTTGTCGCCGAGGCGCGGGCCGGGCGGAATGAAAATTTCGAGTTCATCGGCACGCTTTTCGGCTTCCTGTTCAAGCAGCGATTCATAAGCCTTGATGCGCGCTTTGCTTTTGGCGTGCCGCGCTTTGGGCGACATCCGTACCCATTCCAATTCGCGTTCGAGCGTTTTCTGGCGTTGCGATTCCGACTTCTCTTCCTTGCGCAAACGTTCCTGCTTTTGTTCGAGCCACGAGGTGTAATTCCCTTCCCACGGAATGCCCTGACCGCGATCCAGTTCGAGAATCCAACCGGCGACGTTGTCTAAGAAATATCGGTCGTGCGTCACCGCGATGACCGTGCCCGGATATTTTTGCAGGTGCAATTCGAGCCAGCCTACGGTCTCGGCGTCTAGGTGGTTGGTGGGTTCGTCGAGCAAAAGAATGTCAGGTTGTTTGAGCAATAGACGACACAGCGCGACGCGACGACGTTCGCCGCCCGACAGCACTTTGATTAACGAATCCGGCGGCGGACAGCGCAAGGCATCCATCGCCATGTCAAGACGGCTGTCTAAATCCCACGCATTGGCGGCATCGAGTTTGTCTTGCACTTCGCCTTGCCGCGCGAGCAACTTATCCATCGCGTCGTCTTCCATCGGCTCGGCGAATTTCGCGTTGATGTCGTCGTACTCTTTCAACAGATCAACGGTTTCCTGCACGCCTTCTTCGACGATTTGTTTGACGGTCTTCGTCTCGTCGAGTTTGGGTTCCTGTTCGAGAAAGCCGATGGTGTAACCGGGCGATAAAACAGTCTTGCCCTGAAAGTCCTGATCAATGCCGGCGAGAATGCGCAAGAGCGAAGACTTACCGCTGCCATTCAAACCCAGCACGCCGATTTTCGCGCCGTAAAAGTAACCCAGATAAATGTCTTTGAGGACGGCCTTCTTGTCGTGAAACTTGCTCACGCCGACCATCGAATAAATAACCTTGTTCGGTTCGTTGTTCATAGTTTGATTGCTTGTATTTCTTTGCTTGAGAGGTTGGTGAAGCAGGCGGGCATCTTGTCGGAACGATGGTGAATTGGCAACCCTCGCCTTGAGGCGGTAAGCGGCTGTGCTAAACTCCGCAACGGAGGTAACGAATGGATACCACTATGGCTATGAAAATGACCGCACAAGAAGAAGCAACGTTGAGCGAATTGCTGGCTGAGTGCCTGACGGCAATGCAACAAGCAAGGCAGCAAATCGAACAAGACCACCGCGAAACCGATGCCAGTAAACAAAGAACCTGGGCAATGCTGAACGACATGCAAAGGCGATTTCATGTGGAAGCAATTTCTTGATCTCTTACGCCAAATTTTCCGGCTCACTGACGATACGCAAGCCAACGCTCGTAAGATCAAAGAGCTACAAGAGCAAATCGAAGCCCTCACCCGCACTGTCAATCATTTGGGCTATGGCTTACAGCACCTCGAAGAGCGCGAACGTCACGAGCGCGAAAAACTTGAAATGCGTCTGGAAATAGATCGGCTCCGCGCTGAACGTGCCTTACCACCCGTGCGCAAAAAATCGCAGAAGAAAAACCTCAAGCCTGCTGCCAACAAAGAACCTGACGAGGAATAAAAAACCACAAGGTTGCGAGGCTCGGCGCAACTTTGCACTCGTTGACGGCTTTCAACGCAAGGCTATAATCGCAGCCCTTAACGCAATTCCCTTTTTGGAGAAGTAAAACCATGCTCCCAATGCTTAATGAAGCCGTCATCATCAGCGCCACGCGCACTGCCATCGGCAAGTTTCAAGGCGCGTTGAAACCATTCACTGCGCCGCAACTCGGCAGCGTCGCCGTCCGCGCCGCCATCGAACGCGCGGGCATTGACCCCGCGCAAGTTGACGAAGTGATTTTAGGCAACGTGCTGCAAGCCGGACTCGGGCAAAACCCCGCGCGGCAGGCGGCGTTAAAGGCTGGCATTCCCGACAAAGTGGCGGCGCTCACCATCAACAAAGTATGCGGTTCGGGTTTGAAAGCCGTGATGCTCGCCGCGCAATCAATTGCGCTGGGCGACAACGAGTTGATCGTAGCGGGCGGGATGGAATCTATGAGCAATGCGCCCTATCTGTTGATGCAAGGGCGCGACGGTTATCGCATGGGTGACGGCAAATTGATTGACTCAATGGTGCATGACGGATTGTGGTGCGCCTTTGACAACTGGCACATGGGCGAAACCGGCGAAGTTGTCTCGGAGCGTTATGGTGTGACGCGCGCGATGCAGGATGAATTCGCTGTGAGTTCGCAAGCCAAAGCCGTCGCCGCCATCGCCGCCGGAAAATTCAAAGACGAAATCTGTCGCGTAGAAATTCCGCAACGTAAAGGTGACTCCGTAATTTTCGACACCGACGAAGGGCCGCGCGCGGATTCAACACTGGAATCATTGACGAAACTCAAACCCGCGTTTCGCAAGGACGGTACGGTGACGGCGGGCAATGCTTCGACCATCAATGACGGCGCGGCGGCGCTGGTAGTGACTTCGTTAAACACAGCAAACAAATTGAATCGCGTTCCGCTCGCGCGCATCGTTGCGCAGGCCACGGCGGGTGTTGAACCCAAACTCGTGATGATGGCTCCGGTAGACGCCGTCAAGAAAGTGGCTGGCAAAGCCGGTTGGAAACTCGCCGACGTAGACCTGTTTGAACTAAACGAGGCCTTCGCTTCGCAATCGGTCGCGCTGATTCAACAACTGGAACTCGACGCCGCGAAGGTAAACGTCAATGGCGGAGCGGTCGCGCTGGGCCATCCCATCGGAGCTTCAGGCGCGCGGGTGCTGGTGACGCTGCTGCACGAAATGCAAAAGCGTAACGTCCGGCGCGGCATCGCCAGTCTTTGTTTAGGCGGCGGCAACGCCGTCGCACTCGCAGTAGAACGTTAGTGATTAGTGGCTGGTGGTTAGTGGATGATTCATCACTAACCACCAGCCACTAACCACTAGCCACTAACACCCATGATTTTCTGTTAACGTTGTAAACAAGCGAATCCGGAAGAGTTCGAATACTGCGAGTCGTGCGGGACACGGCTGATGCTGGTGTCGAGCGATCGGGACGCTTCGTTTTTCACCAGCCACGAACACGCTTTTGAAGAGT
>JABFSD010000467.1 GCA_013140935.1 Acidobacteriota bacterium | reverse complement strand
TCAT
The DNA here is from genome assembly GCA_013140935.1 of Acidobacteriota bacterium. Taxonomy (GTDB): domain Bacteria; phylum Acidobacteriota; class Blastocatellia; order RBC074; family RBC074; genus JACPYM01. Next base: position 3,283 of record JABFSD010000467.1, on the reverse strand, counting down.
AAGCGTCAGCCGCGAGCGCGTCGTCGTGGGCGCGGCTGACGCTTATGAAGCGCGTTGCCGCGCGTGCTTCGACCCAAATCTCGCGTAAGGGAGTTTATATGTCCGAATCCTCTTATGATCTCTCGTTCGATTTTTTGCGCGTCGTCGAAGCCGCTGCGATTGCCGCCGCGCGTACGATGGGACAGGGCGAACGCGATCACTCCGATGACGTAGCCGTCCAGACCATGCGTAAGGTGATGGAAACGATTCCGATGCGCGGCACCATCGTCATCGGCGAAGGCGAACGCGACGAAGCGCCCATGCTTTACATCGGCGAACAAGTCGGCCAAGGCGCGCAAGATTATCCCGCCGTAGACATTGCCGTTGATCCGCTCGAAGGCACGAATCTTTGCGCGACGGGTTCGGCGAATGCGATTGCCGTACTCGCAGCAGCAGAGAAGGGTGGCTTGTTGCACGCGCCCGACATTTTCATGAACAAGATCGTCGTCGGCCCTTCGGTCAAAGGCGCAGTGGACTTGGACGCGCCAGTCCGCGACAACCTCAACGCCATCGCCAAGCGCCTCAATCGCAAAGTCGAAGATTTGACCATCGTCGTATTGGAACGTCCGCGCCATCGCAAACTGATTCAAGACATACGCGACTGCGGCGCGCGCATTCGGTTGATTTCGGACGGCGATTTATCGGCAGGCATTTCTGCCGCCGTGGCAGGCTCTGGCGTACACGCGCTGATGGGCATCGGCGGCGGGCCGGAAGGCGTGATTACCGCCGCCGCGATGAAATGTTTGAACGGCGAAATGCAGGCGCGCTTCGTGCTGAAAGAACAACTCGAAATGCCCGAAGACCAGGCCAAGATCGCCGACGGTTTAGTTGAGCGTATGCAGGCGATGGGCATCAGCGACCCTTCGCGTGTTTACGATACGAACGAACTTGCGCCCGGCCAGAAGATTATCTTCGCGGCCTGCGGCGTGACGGATGGCACGATCCTGCGCGGCGTACGCTTCTTCGGTCACGGCAAGCGTACTCAATCCTTGATTATGACGACCGAACGCAAGAGCGTTCGTTTTATTGACACCGTTCACGTGGAAGGCGGCCCCGATGCGTTCGTGCGCTTTGACCGAATGTGACCAACGTAATGAAAGACGTGCGCGCCAGTTATATTGGTTCGTCGCGGTAGTGGCGTTGTTGTGGTTGAGTTGGTTGTGGCTGACTCCGTGGTTGATGGCGACGCAGCGCGTCTTACCTGCCTTGGTTTTTTATCGCGTGTTCGCTTTGGTATGTCATCAATTGCCGGAGCGTTCATTCAGCGTGCAAGGTTTCCCTTTACCGGTCTGCGTGCGTTGCACAGGCATTTACGTTGGGTTTGCGTTAGGCTGGTTGTTGTCGGTTCGTTGGCCCAGGATGCCGCGCCGCTGGCTGATCGCAGCGTTTCTGCCATTGGCATCAGATTGGTTTTTAGGTGTAGCAGGATGGTGGCCGAATACGCCCACGTCGCGCACGTTGACCGGCGCGTTAGCAGGCGGCGCGTTGGCTTGGTGGTTGAGCGGCCAGCGCCGCACCATCGCAATTGAGATTCATTCAGGAGAAGCGTTTTTACATGGCTGAAACAGATCGTAATCATCCCGCGCTCATCGGCGGGTTGATCGTAGGCATTCTCTCTACGTTACCTCTCGTAAAACTCGGCAACTTGTTTTTTTGTATGTGGGCGCTGTTGGGCGGAGCGGTAGCCGCGCGCATGTATATCCAAAGTTCACCGAAGCGCGTCACTTACGCCGAAGCCGCGCGCGTCGCCGGGCAAGCCGGATTGTTAGGAGCCGTCATCAACGTATTCATCGGCATGCCTATCGAATTAGCGATGTTGCCCGCCGGGATGAAATGGTTGGAAGGCGCGATGGCGACGATGACCGCCGTGCAGCAACAACAGATCAAAGAGGCGCTCGAACTCTTACGCGGTATGACGACGGGCGAAATCGTATTAGGCTTTTTGTTGCCAGTGGCGTTGTTGGGGGCAACGGTCTTGTTTGGCTTTACGATTTTGGGTGGCGTGTTGGGCGTAACCCTCTTTGAAAAGCGCCGTGACCTGCCAGAAGAAGAACGCTAGCGCAGCGATTGGATAAATTTTTCGCTTTGGCTCTTGAGTGTTAAGAACCGTGTGGAAAAATTTTCATAGTAAAACTAAAAACCACTAGCCAGCACTAGAGTGCCAGTCTATAATGCGCGGCATCTGTTCGAGCTGCCATCTAAACACAAAGTTATTTCTTTTGTTTTCGTGATTTCTCTCAACGACGGTGTACGTTCAGCGTGTCTGTCGCGGAAATCGCTCCTGATGCCATAGGGCGAGTGGTTGGTGTCTGGAGGAAGTTTTGTCAGCCCCGAACAGATGAAGGTTATTTAGCCGGGACCCCTCACTCCTGCATGTTCCCGGTTTTATCAAAGTCAGGATTGTTCAAACTAAGGACTTCGTAACTGCGAAGGTAGAGCAGTCGCGGATTATTGACGCTCATTCAGGCCGTTGTCCCAGAGCGCACCGTGGCCTCGCTTCGCACGAAGCAGATAAGTTTGCGTTAGCTCCCTTTGTTTATGGGGACGGCGTGAGCTTTATATAACTACACACAGGCGTGGCGTATAAGGATTGCTGTGCCTAGAACTTGTTACCAGAAGTTCGACACCAGCTAGGGGCAAAAATGAGTGCTTATGCTTTGTTAAAGCCTGCGCCGATCACAGGGACAAAATCGGTCAGGCGCTTCGTCGTCAATCAGCCGCCGCAGACGGGCATCGTTTCGGCCAAGTCAGCCAATACCGTAACCAAAACGCAGTTGCGTCTGGTGAAGACCGAAACCGCGTCGCCCAAATCGCAATGGCAAAAATACATTGAAGAAGACGCGCAAGGATTGTTGAACGTGCTGCAACGCATGGTCAACGCACATCCACTGGTGCGTTCGGCGTTGCAGGGACAGGCGGCGGGGTTGGGTACGTCGTCGTTGTTTTCCGCGCCCGATTTGGCGCAAGACCTTTATCTGCAACTGCTGCAAAAGAATCGTTTTCATCATTACCTCGACAGCCGGATGGCGGACGCCGATATCGAGCGCGAAATTTATCAAGTCGAATTGACGAATTATTTGATCGGTTTGCTGCGGCGCTATCGTCCTGAAAATTACCGCATGGTGCGTCGCATCGGCAGCGTGCTCGAAAGCGATCCGCGTTTCAAACCGATGCGTACCAACGACAAGGTCGCGCGTTATCGCCAATCGGCGGAAACCGTTTACGGCTTGGCTGAATGGGAGCC
>JABFSD010001197.1 GCA_013140935.1 Acidobacteriota bacterium | reverse complement strand
TCGCGTTAGTTATCAGCGCCACCGATAACCAACCCGTCAATGAAGCGGTCGCGCACGCCGCCCGTGCACGCAACTTGCTGTACAACATCGTGGATCAAGTGCCGCTTTGCAATTTTATAACTCCCGCGTTAGTTACGCGCGGCGATTTGCAGATTACCGTCTCGACCGGCGGCGGCAGCCCTTCGGTCGCGCAACTGGTGAAACGTCAAATCGGAGAGCTGATTGGTGAAGAATATGATGAGTTATTGCAACTGGCTACGTGGTTGCGCAATGAGTTAAAGGCACGCGGAGCGAATTATCAGCAGCGGCGTGATTGGATGAACGAATTTCTTTCGCTTGAGTTGGTCGAGTTATTACGCAACGGCAATCGCGCGGAAGCCGAACGTCGAGCTTATCTGGTGCTGGCAAAGCAAGAAGCCAAGAAAGAAAATGGATTATCGTAACTTTTTCAACGAGGCGCTCGATGGTTTGAAGCGCAAAAACAATTATCGCCACTTTATTGATTTAGGGCGGCAGACGGCGCGTTTTCCGCACGCCATGATCGAAGACGAACACGGTCGTCGTGAAGTGACGATCTGGTGCAGCAACGATTATCTGGCGATGGGGCAACACCCGGTCGTGATCGAAGCCATGCGCGAGGCCGCTGCGCATGACGGCGCGGGCGCGGGCGGTTCGCGCAACGTCGGCGGCACGTCGCAACGCCACGCTGCGTTAGAACAAGCCGTCGCCGATTTGCACGGACGTGAAGCCGGGTTGTTGTTCGCTACGGGATATATTGCCAACGAGACGGCCTTGCGTTTATTGGGCGACCGTTTGCCAGATTGCATTTTTTTCAGCGATGAACTCAATCACGCCTCGTTAATTCACGGCATTCGTACCTCAAAAGCGGAAAAGCAGGTATTCAAACACAGCGACTTAACCGATCTGGAAAATCAATTAGCCAGCGTCCCACTCGAACGTCCAAAAATTGTTGTCTTCGAATCAATTTATTCGATGGATGGCGACATCGCGCCCGTGCGTGAAATTTGTGAACTGGCAGCTAAGTACCATGCGCTCACCTTTTTGGATGAAGTTCATGCGGTAGGAATTTACGGCATGACCGGCGCGGGCATTGCCGAACGGGACGGGGTGAAAACGCGGCCTACGATTATTGCGGGTACTTTGGGCAAAGGTTACGGCGTAGCGGGCGGTTACTTAGTCGGCTCGATAGAGATTATTGATTATATTCGCAGCTTCGGGCCGGGATTTATTTTTACTACGGCTTTGCCTCCTGCCGTCACCGCAGGTGCCTTGGCGAGCGTGAATCACCTGAAACACAGCCAAACCGAACGCATTAAGTTATTTGTGTTAGTGGATAAACTGCGGCGATGTTTACAGGAACAAGGCTTTCCGTTGCTGCCTACGAAAAGCCATATTATCCCGGTGATGGTGAATGAAGCGGCGCTGTGTCGGCAAATCAGTCAGGAGTTGCTGGCGAAACATAATATTCTCACGCCGCCAATTAACTTTCCTACGGTGCCGGTCGGCACGGAGCGACTGCGCATTACCTTAACTCCGCGCCATACCGAAGCGATGATCGAAGCCTTTGTTACCGCCTTGCGCGAGACTTGGCAGCGCCAGAGCGCTCTCAGCTTATAACACCGAAAATTTATAAATGGTCTTGCTCTTAAATTGCTCGCCCGCTTTTAACGTCGTCGTAGGAAAATTTGGATGATTCGGTGAGTCGGGATAATGCTGTGTCTCTAAACAAAACCCGGTGCGGCGTGCGTAAGTCTTGCCGCCTTTCCCGACGTATTTGCCGTCGAGAAAATTGCCGGTGTAAAGCTGTACGCCGGGTTCGGTGGTAAGAACTTCCAGGACGCGGCCTGACACAGGTTCGACGACGCGCGCGGCCTTGCCCATTTCGCCCAGCGGTTTATTGATGACGTAGTTGTGGTCATAACCTTTGCCGAAAACCATTTGTTGATCTTTTTCATCGTCAATGCGCGCGCCCAGCGCCGTGGGGTTAGAAAAATCGAGCGGCGTACCCGCTAGTGATTTAAGTTCGCCGGTCGGGATTAACGTACTGTCAACGGGTGTGAATTGCGTAGCGTTAATCATCGCCTCGTGTTTGAGAATGTCCCCGTTACCTTGTCCCGCCAAGTTGAAATAAGCGTGATTGGTCAGATTCACGACGGTGTCTTTATCCGTGGTCGCAAAATAATCCATTACGACTTCGTCGTCATTATTTAGCCAGTAAGTTACGGTGACGGTTAAGTTGCCCGGATAGTTCTCTTCGCCGTCTTTGCTCAAGTAACTTAATTCGACGCCGACGGCTCCGTCTTTTTTGACTTCTTTTGCCGTCCATAGCTTGCGATTGAATCCTTCCTTACCACCGTGCAATGAATTGGGGCCGTTGTTGATAAACAGTTTGTAGGTTTTCCCGTTGAGCGTGAACTGGCCTTTGCCGATGCGGTTGGCGTAACGGCCTACCAGGCAGCCGAGCGAGGGGTTGGGGCCGGTGTAACCTTCGAGCTTGTCAGCGCCGAGTAACACATCGTCAAACTTACCGGATTTATCTTTGGCTTTGATCGAAACCAGATAACCACCGTAATTCGTCAAGCGCACTTCGGTGCCGTTGGCGTTGGTAAGCGTGAAAATATCTGCGTCACGCCCGTCGGCGGTTTTGCCGAATAGCGCTTTGGTTAAAGTAGGAATTGCTTTTGTCATAGTCATTTTAGGTTGCGCTAAGTCAGCGCCTTCGTCTTTTTTCACTGTGTTACAGGCCCAGCTTGCCGCGATCAGGCTTAAGGCGAGTAACATTTTTGCGGATGCTTTCATTGAATTCGTCTCCTGAATAAGTTTGATAGAACAGCTTGGTAAGCTGCGCTACCTTTAGTTCGTCAATTTTGCAGTACGCCGTCTTTTAACAAACGATCAATGACGGCGCGTTGGGTTTGAATAAAGTGACTGCGTTCGGGGGCGGCGGTTTCGGGGAAGTTATTCGCCGGATAGTGATGGTGTTGTGCATAACTTGCCGCATAAGCTTCAAAGCGCTGCCGGGCGATTAAGTTATCCATTCCCGGTCGCAAACGAAAACGCCGCAGTGCTGCCAAATCAATTTCCGCCGTGGCCGACATAGATTCGCCTTGTCCGGTTTTCGCTAACACGAGTCCCTCGTAATTAACGATTTTCGAGCCGCCGTCCGTCGCTGAAACGGTAATCGCTGTGCCGTCATATCCGCCGGAGTTCGTCGAAACCACATAAGCGCAATTCTCGATGGCGCGCGCGACCGTGCATACTTCCTTGAC
>JABFSD010000187.1 GCA_013140935.1 Acidobacteriota bacterium | reverse complement strand
GAAGGTCATCAACAATCAGTCTATTACGCTGGAAGATTTGCGCCGCGTCGCTGCGCACAACGCGCCGGACTTTATTCCCGCCGCCGCAATGTCGCGTGAAACCTTGTTCGAGAAATTATTGGCCGAAAAAATCATCAAGTTCGGCATCGTCATCAGCGGGCAAGGGCCTGAGGCTTATGGCATGCCTGAGATGTTCACGCCGATGCAATACATCAACGCCAACCGTACGCTCAAACGCCTGACGGTGTTGATCACCGATGGACGCTATTCCGGCGTAAGTTACGGCGCAGCCATCGGCCACCTCACGCCCGAAGCCAAACGCGGCGGCGGCATTTTGTATTTGCAAACCGGCGACTTGCTGCAACTGAACATGCGGCTGCGCGACATCACGCTGATTGATCGCGCTGCGTTGCAAAAGGACGGAACCATTCAGGAATCGAAAGAAAATCTGGTTGTCACCCGCAAAGCCATTGGCAAGAAACGGCTGCAAACCATTAACAAGCGCCTGCTCGAAGTCGTACCGACCAATCGCATGCGCGACGTAACGGACGCGGCGCGCGGCGTGATTCCGAATGCGCTGGCTGAAGCGGTCGGCGAAAGTTATCAACCAACGGTCAAGAATGCGCTGGCACAAGCTGGCGACTAACTGGCGACGTAGCACAAGATGGCATCTTGTGCTACGTCGCCATCGAACCATTCACCCGCAAAGAGAACCAAAACTTATGCTTCGTAAATTCACCCTATCAATTTGCTTGTTGACGGCACTGGCCCTTAACGCTTTCGCCCAACAACAGGACTTTTCCAAAGTCGAAATCAAAACCACCAAAGTCGCGGGCAACGTTTACATGCTCGAAGGCTCCGGCGGGAACATCGGCGTATCAGTCGGCAACGACGGCGTCTTGATCGTAGACGACCAGTTCGCGCCGCTCGCTGAAAAGATCAGAGCCGCGCTCGAAAAGCTGACGCAACTGCGGTTGCGGTTTGTGTTGAATACGCATCATCACGGCGATCACACGGGCGGCAACGAAGTCTTCGGCGAAACGGCGACCATCGTCGCGCATAGCAACGTACGCAAGCGCCTCGCAGCGAATGAAAAGCTGCGTCGTATGGCCTTGCCCGTGATTACCTTCGATCAAACCTTGAGCGTACACTTCAACGGCGAAGAGATTCAGGCGATTCATTATCCCAACGGCCACACCGACGGCGACGGCATCATCTGGTTCAAGAACTCCAACGTAGTCCATCTCGGCGATCACATGATGACTGGCGTGTTTCCTTTCATTGACTCGACCAGCGGCGGCAGCCTCGACGGATGGATCAAGAACATCGGCGCGATCATCGAGCGGCTGCCCGCCGACATCAAAATCATTCCCGGCCACGGGCGCGTGGCTTCGCTCGACGATCTCAAACAATTGCACAAAGCCGTAGTGGATTCGACCGCCTTCGTGCGCAAACAACTCGCCGAAGGCAAAGACACAGCCGCGATTAAAGCGATTGGTTTGCCCGCCGAATTCAAATCGTGGGGCAGCGGATTTATTTCTTCCGACGTATGGGTCGAAACGGTGGCGAGAGCTACGAAAAAATAACGACATGAAAAACCCTAACGAACATCCGCCGATTGATGCGGCAATGCTGGCTTATGTCTATTCGGTTTCGTTGCGCGAGCCTGACGTAATTAAACGCTTGCGCGACGAAACCGATTCACTGCCCGACGCCGGAATGCAATCGGCTTCGGAACAAGGCGCGTTGCTCGCGTTGCTCGTTGAAATGTTGAACGTGAAAAAGGCGTTCGAAATCGGCGTGTTCACCGGTTACAGCGCGTTGGTCACGGCGCTGGCGATGCCCGACGACGGACGGCTTATTGCGTGCGATGTGAACGAAGCCTTCACCAGCATCGGCAAAAAGTATTGGCAGGAAGCGGGCGTAGCGCACAAGATTGATTTGCGCCTGCGTCCGGCGCTCGAAACGCTCGATGAGTTATTGGCTGAAGGGCAGGCGGGCACTTTCGACTTCGCTTTCATTGATGCTGACAAAAGCAATTACGGCGACTATTACGAACGCGCGCTGCAACTCGTCAGGCCGGGCGGCTTGATCGTGGTGGACAATACACTGTGGTACGGCAAGCCGATGGATTTGTCCGTGCAAGACGCCGACACCGTTGCGATTCGCACGCTCAATCAAAAGCTGCATCACGACGAACGCGTGTCACTGGCGATGCTGCCGATTGCGGACGGGATGACGCTGGCGCTGAAACGGTAAGGCACTAACAGCCCGCCGGAAAGACCGGAATCGTATAAACCATCATGTTGGTCAGCGTCAGCTTGTGCAGGTTATGGCCTTGATTGAACGCGCCCGCGTTGGCGGCGGCGTTCGCGTTGAAGTTGATGGCCGCGCCCGCCAGCCCTTGCAAGCCGTTGGCGTATAGCTTGAGCCAGCCCGTGCGTCCCGCGCTGATGAATGGTTCGAGACGCGGCGTCGTGCGAATCGTCGCACCCGAAATGACCGCGCGGTATTGGCACGTGCCCGGCGAGAAACTGAAGCTCAACCCGCGTTCGCTGTCGTCGTAAAGCAACCCGAACACGTTGGTCAGCGTCGCCGCGCCCGTGCTGAGGTTGCCGCCCAGGCGGTTGAGAATAAGCAAGGTTTCATTGCCGTCGGCACGCGAGCCGAAATTGTCGAGGGCCAGGACATGTGGCAAGGCGTCGTAACTGACATCGTCAAACGCCAACGTCGCCACACTCGAACTCGTCGCGTTGCAAGCCGCCGGCGTGGCGGCCAGCGCGGCTACCGCTTCGGCTCCCAGATTGGCCGCGTGCCCCGAGGCGAACTTCACGAATTCATCGCCGATGAGATAGTTGAAATTGATCGGGCATCCGCTCGCGTCAGTAGCGACGGCGACGAGATAGCCGCTCGTGCCGGGGTCAATATCCGATGCCAACACTGACGCAGTTTGATTCGCCGTCAAACAAATGAAGCTGTCGGCGACGGAGCAATTCGAACCGTCCACAAAAAACAGGTGAACGTAAGCGCGCTGCGTGAGATGAGTATTCGTTATGCTCATGCGCGTATTTTGCGAACTCGCATTCGTCGCGTTCGACGTGTAGCTGTTGTAAATCAACACCGATCCCGCTTTCTGATCGCTGATCGCGCCCATCGCAGGCACAGGTGTCGGTGTTGGTGTCGGCGTGGGAGTCGGCGTTGGTGTGGGAGTTGGTGTGGGAGTCGGCGTTGGTGTGGGAGTTGGCCCGGTGCCTGTCACAACGGCGCATTCTGAAAACTCAGACGTATTG
>JABFSD010000228.1 GCA_013140935.1 Acidobacteriota bacterium | reverse complement strand
CCGATCCGTCGCCGAAAGTTCGAGTTCGTAATTCGTTTTGAGCATCTCCGCTCCTTGGTTTGCGCTCCACTATCTGAGTACGTTCAGGCGCAAATTCTGAACACGACTGACTTTTTAAGCAATCTCTTCTGGGGCGAAGGCTGGGCGTTGTATTGGGAATTGTTGCTGTGGGATCGCGGCTTCGCGCAAACGCCTGAACAAAAGCTGGGCATGCTTTTCTGGCGCGCACATCGCGGCGCACGCATCGTCTTTTCGCTGAGTTTTCACCTCGGACAAATGACGCCGCAACAGTGCATAGACATGCTCGTCAATGACGTAGGCCACGAACTCGACAACGCCACCGCCGAAGTGCGCCGCTCGTTCGCCGGAGCATATTCGCCGTTATATCAAGCGGCTTACCTGCTGGGCGGACTGCAATTTTACGGCTTGCAGAAAGAACTCGTTGGCGGCGGCAAGCTGTCGAATCGCGCTTTTCACGATGCGATCTTGCGCGAGAACCGCATCCCCGTGGCGCTGGTACGAGCGATTCTTACCAAGCAAAAACTGACCAAAGACTTTCAATCGGATTGGCGGTTTTACGCCCCACGCGGTCAGTAATAGACTGCGCGCATAAGGAGAAAATCAGTTATGACGGAAAGCGAAAGAATCATAAAGGTTTTGGGTGGCGCAAAATTTATCGGAGCAGGAACCAGCCGGTTTCAACCTGCCAGTCCGCTGATTAAGCAGGGAATTAAATTTGCCGCGCTCTTGCACCTGAAAAAACAATACGGACTCTCAGACGATTTTGCGCAGCGAGTGTTGGCTGTTTCTCAACGCACCTGGGCACGCCGTGAGGCAGACAGTCAGCTTAACGTGGTTGAATCGGATCGGCTTTATCGTTTGGCCCGTGTTATCGCGCGAACGGAAGAAACGTTCGGTTCGCACGAAAAAGCGAGCTTGTGGCTGAAAGAGCCGAACCGCGCGTTAGGGTTGCAAACGCCGCTTTCCTTGCTCGACATGGACGAAGGAGCCAGACAAGTGGAAGACGTTCTCATTCGCATCGAACACGGCGTTTTCAGTTAATGAAACTCTATCGCCTGTGCAGCGCGCGCCATCAAGCCACGGCCTTCACCGGCATCGGCGCGAGCATTGCGGGTGGGCGCTGGAACTCCCGCGGTGTTGCGATGGTTTATACGGCTGAGAGTTTGTCGTTGGCGGCGTTGGAATGCTTGGTGCATTTTTCAGCGCAAACCTTGCCGAATGATTACGTCAGCATTGCTGTCACCCTCGCGCCACGCATCTTGATCGAGTGCGTTGCATTGAACACTTTGCCTGCTGATTGGGCGGAAGAAGACCAACCCGTGAAGACCCGTAAGTTGGGCGATGAATGGATTAAGGAGAAACGCTCATTGGTGTTGCAAATCCCCTCTGCCATTATTCCGTTGGAATGCAATTATCTAATTAACCCACGGCATCCTGATTTTCCTTTACTGCAAATAGATTCACCTATCGCTTTCAAATTTGACGCGCGGCTAAAATCATAACAGGCGATTTAGACGTTGCGTGGGTTGGCGCAAACCGCATCGCGCAAAACAAAGAAATTGCAACGCCTCTGTCAGGCAGGCGTTGAACGGCGCGTATTCAGCAAAGGGGAAAACGATGAAATCTTTATTAGCTTGGCTCTTCTGTTTATTTGCCCTTTCAGGTTTGCTCGCGGCACAAACGCCTGCGCCTACGTCGTGTGACGCGGAACGCGCCTGGTTGTTGTTGAAAGAACAACTCACCGAAAGCAAAACGATTCAACCTAAATGGCAGCGCGTAGAAGTGTTGCTCAAAGCCGCTCCGTTGCTGTGGACGCGCGACCAAACCGAAGCCCGCGCCACTTTCCAACTAGCTTATGACGCAGCGCAGGAATCTTTACGCGAAGCCGAAAGTATGAGTAGAAGCCTGAAAATGCGGGGCGATTTGCGTTTGCACGTTATTGCCGAGATTGCGCGTTATGACCCGGCTTGGGCGCGTAAACTGAGCGCCCAACTCGTAGAAGAACATAAGGCGCAAGTTACTGAAGCTAAGTCGAAGCCGATCAACTCTGACTTCTATCAAGAATTGCCGGGGCAGGCGATGGCCTTATTGCCTTACGATCAGACGGGGGCTATTCAATTAGCACGCGTCGGTTTGGGGCAAGATAACGGCATTTTTCTGGGCCGTTTTTTGGTGGCTCTAGCCCAACAGGATCGCAACGCTGCCGATACGTTTTTCCGTGATGCGCTCAGCTTTCTCTCGCAACGCAACGTGCGCGAAACTTTGTATCTCTATCCTTATCCCTTTGCCGCCGGACAAATGATTGGCGCGGAGTGGCGTAGTTCTGGACAATGGGGGACGCAGCGTTTGCAACCTAGTCCCACGTTGCAAACGCTCTATCTCACTACGTTGTTGCAAATGGCGGAACGTTACGCGCGGCCTGCACCAGATGATGCCGAACAACGCAATGGCGCTTATCGCTTTTCTCCTGCCAGCCAACTCTTTCTGGCTTTCAGTGATCTTGAATCAGTCGTAACGCAAAAGTTTCCGGCTTTGCACGGGCGTTGGCTCGAAGCCAAAACCGCGCTGGCTGCGGTGATGGCGGATGAATTACAACTCGCGCATCAAATCATCGGCGAGAAAAATCAACCTTCACAGCCGGAAGGCAGCCGCTTCGCTGAACTGCTGAAAAAAGCCGACGCTGAAAAACAACTCAGCCGTAAAGACAACCATTATCTCAGCGCCTTGCAAGCGGGCATTGCTACTGAAACGCTCGACACGCTCGAAAGCGTCTTGCTCAAATTCAGAAACAGCGAGACGCGCGATGACGCCGCCGACTGGATGTATTTCACGCTCGGTCAGCGTTATCTCAACGAAGGGCGTTGGGATGAAGCGATGAAGATGGCGGAGAAAGTGCGTCCGCTCGACTTGCGTGCCTTGCTGGCGGTGACGATTGCCGAAGCCGCCTTGCAAAAGACCAACGACCAACAGCGCGCCCGCGAAAGCCTGGACGCCGCCCAGCACGTCGCCGAAAAAGCCGAAGACACCAATGAACGCGCCAAAGCTTTGTTAGGCATCGCTAGTTTGTATCAGACCTTTGATCAGCAAAGTGCGCTGACGGCGCTGCGCGCTGCGCTCAAAACGATCAATCAACTCGCCGCGCCCGACGTGCAATCTTCGACCGTCTTCAAAATCGTCAAGGGCGAGGGCTTTCAATTCAACGTGGCTTTTCGCGCGTCAGGGCGCAACCTAAGCGATGTCTTTCGCGCCTTTGGCAAAGCTGATTTTGA
>JABFSD010001219.1 GCA_013140935.1 Acidobacteriota bacterium | reverse complement strand
CGCCAAGCCTGTCGCGCTGGCGTTCCATTGCGCGCCGCTGTTGGCGCTTTTGAATAACGGCGTTCCATTTTTGGTGGTGACCGCTCCCGCCGTCGGGAAATTGGTTGAGTCGGTTTGTCCGATGAGGTAAGCGTTGCCGTTCGCGTCAAGAGCTAAACCGTTGACCAGATCGTTGCCGTTACCGCCCAGGAAGGTCGCATAAACCAGGGCATTGCCCGCCGCATTCAGCTTGGCGACAAAGCCGTCGCCATTGCCGTTCAGCGTGTTTTGTAATGCGCCCGCCGTACGCGGAAAGTCGGCTGAGGTCGTGAAACCGGTGACGTAAGCATTGCCGGTCGTATCTACCGCAATCGCACTGGCTGTGTCGCTGCCGCTCCCGCCGAGATAAGTCGCATAGAGCAATGCCGTACCCGCCGCGTTCAGCTTGGCGACGTAAGCATCCGTCGTCGCGCTGTCTTTGCTGGCTTGCCAGGCATTCATCACCGGAAAGTTGAGCGATGACGTAGTGCCGCAAACATAAGCATTGCCCGCCGCGTCCACCGCAATGCCGGTGGCGGAATCAGCCCCGGTGCCGCCGAGAAAAGTCGAATAGACCAGCGCCGGATCAATCACGAGCGGTTGGCGGCGATCATACGCACCAAGTTTGAAACTGATTTGTTGTGTTGCGTCGAGCCGATATTCACACGCGACCTCGCAACGTACGCCGTCCATCATTTGCCACGCCACCGGCTTGCGCCAACGCACTTCACGGTTGGTTACGTTGAGGATGAGTTCGCCCGCATCGTTAAGGTGTGGCGGCGTAGTAAGCCCGTTCAGGCGCAACTTGATGCGTTCGGGTTTAGAACCCGCGCGCACTTCAAAATCGTATTCAAGCTGTCGTTGCGCGCCGTGATAAACCACGTCAATGCCGGGCCAGACTTGCTCGAACGCCACGCGCTCAAAGCTCTCGACGGTTTGCTGCGACGAGCCGCGCAGGTAAGTGATAGCGGTGGGGCTGGCGACGAGATTCTGTGCTTTGGCCGTCGCACGTGCGCCGATGAGTTGCATGCGTAACGCGGCAGCCTTGTCATCGCATGGCAATTGCAACACGGCTTCGTTGGGACGTAGGTACACCGCGTATCCGCCGCCGCGCGCGACATATTTCACGCGCGCATCAACCTGTCCGCGATTGGTTTCAAACAAGAGTGGCAATTGTCCGTAAGCGCGCCGCGCTGGCTCCTGAGCCGATGCCGCCTTAGCGTGTACCGGCAAGGGGCGATAGTCTGACACGATCAGGCTGATCCATAACAACACGAAAGTTGAGAGCAAGATGCGAGTCGTTTCCATAAGCGATTTATTCGATCGTCATTTGATTGTTACGTTGACCGGATTGGCGGCGCGTCCATCCACCAGGAATTGCAATTCGATTTGTCCGCGTCCGGCCAGCGTAGCGGGCAGACGTAAGTTGAGTTGATCGAGTCCCGCGAAACCGGCTTGCGTTCCGGCGTAAAGCACTTCGAGCGGCGCGCCGTTGGCAGTGAACGTGACGGTTCCGTTCGCGTTGCGATTGCGTAACCCAGTGCCGAAAAGAATCAAGAATACCTGTTCGGCTGTGTTGCTCACATCAATCGGAATGGGTACGACGCCGCCTTGTTCAAGGCGCGCGATGGACTCATAAACTTGCGCTCCATTGGCGCGCACACGCAAAACCACTGCCGCCGCCAACCCCGCGCCAGTAGCGTCAACCGAAAATAAACCCGGTGCGGTCTGTACCAGCCAGGTCGTACCGGTGGCGACGGCATTGCCGCCATTGAGCACGGTAAAGGTGAGCACGCCCGGCGCGAGTCCGGCGGGCGTGAGGTAATTGATTTGTCCAGGCGAAACAAAGAACAGCGGCGCAAGGCGTTCGACGCCCGCGCTGTCGCGCATACGCAAACTCACATTGCTCAAAGTAGTAGGCAAGGGGACGACGGCAGCGGCTTGCGTTGCGCTGGACAGACTCACGCCAAACAGCGCGTTGATGGAATCTCCTGCGTTACGATGCGGCGCGTAACTCGCCGCCGAAGCGGTAACGGCACCGCCCGCAGGCGAACAACCGTTGCGATTCGTTATCACGGCCAGAGCCGAAGCAATAGTCGAAGCCGCAATCACGTCAAGGTCGCCGTCTTCGTCGGCATCCGCCGTGAGAATGGTAGCAAACGCGCCAGAGGCGGGAATCGTGAGCGGTGCGTTAAATGAGCCGTCTCCCTTGCCCATCCAAATCAGCAGGCTCTGATGGTTAGAAGCGTTGCCGAGCAAGTCGAGCTTACCGTCTCCATTTAGATCGGCGAGTTGTAAATGGAAGGGAAAGGTCGTCTCCGTTGGATATTTGGCGAATGCGTCAAAACCGCCTTTGCCATTGCTCAAAGCCACGTTCACCGCATAAGGCGAAGAAAATACCGAATAGATCAGATCGTCGTGTCCGTCGAGGTTGAGATCGCCCGCGATGATCTGGCTCACCGAAGTCTCGCCATTCACGGGAATCGCCGCATTGAATCCGCCTTGTCCGTTGCCCGGCAGGATGAATAAGCGCGCGGCGCTTTGTCCGCTCTGCGCCAATGGGTCAGGGTAAGCCAGATCAAACAAACCGTCGCCATTGAAATCGCCAATGGCAAAGAGGCTGCCTGCTTCGCTGCCGCCCAGTCCGGTAGCGTTCGGGGTGAAGTTGCCTTGTCCATTGCCGAGGTAAAGCGCCAGCCCGCCGGCTTGTCCGCGCGTCACCAAATCGAGCGAGCCATCCTGATTGAAATCGGCGACGCCGAGTTGGGTGGCAGAACCGTTGACGTTAAACGTGCTGCGTGGTGTGAACTGGCCGCGCCCGTTGTTGAGCAAGATCGTTACGATGAGGGAATTGGATTGCAACAAGGCCAGGTCCAAACGGCCATCGCGATTGAAATCGCGCAAGACGGCTGCCGCTGTGCCGCCATTATTCGGTACGTCAATTGTGATGGGAGCGCCGAAAGTGCCACGTCCCGTGCCTGGCACCCAAGTCAGCGATCCGCCCACGACCACGATGTCGCCAATGCCGTCGCCGTTCACATCGCCTGCCGCCAGATTTTGTGCGCTGCCCGCCGCCGCATAGCTAAACCCGCGTGGGGCGTTGAAACCTTGTGCTTCTGAAGTAACGATGGTGAGCGCTCGTCCCAAATGAAAGAGAAATAGATCGGGACGCCCATCTCGTTGGTAATCTCCCGTGCCGACCGGAAAGCCCGTCGCCAAATAATGCAAGGGCGAGGCAAACGCTGCGCGCCCATCGCCATAATGCAGATACAAACC
>JABFSD010000725.1 GCA_013140935.1 Acidobacteriota bacterium | reverse complement strand
TTTTGCCTTTTGCCTTTTGCATTGTCTGAACCGAGTGCGAGTGCCAATCACATTCCGCAGCAGCTAAGGGTGAACATCGAAAAAGGCCGCGTGTTGTATGCGGGTTCGTGCGGCAACAGTTATTGCCACGGTAGCGAAGGCAAAGGCGGCGGCGGGCCAAAGCTGTTGAACAAAGGTTTTCGCGCGACTTATTTGCGCCGTGTCATCAGCGAAGGCGTCAACGGTTCGGCGATGCCTGCATTCAAGACGCGCTTTTCGGCGGAAGAGATTACGCAACTGGTCGCCTACCTGCTTTCGCTTTCAGCGGATGGCGATCAGCCGTTGGCGGCCTTCGCTCCGCCGCCTGCTGCGCCACCGCAAGGCGATTTCGCGGCGGCGCATGGCAATGGTGGCGCGGCGGCTACGAATTCGCCGACTTTCGTGCTGAGTACGCCTGCCACGCCCAGCAACTTCACGGTTGATTTGCGCGGCGACGCGGCGAACGGGCGCGAGTTATTTTTTGAATCCGCCGTTGTCGGCACTTGTCGCAGTTGCCACACGGTCAATGGCGTAGGCGGCAAAGTCGCATCTGACTTAACCAAGCTGCGCGCCTTGCCGCCGCGCGACATCCTGCAAAGTTTGCTCGCGCCGCAAAATTCTAAAGAAGATAAATACGGCTTGCTGAGTGTGACGATGAAAGACGGCACGACTTATACCGGCGTCAAACGCGACGAAGGCGAACAGGACTTGCGCTTGTTCGATACGTCGAGTTTGCCGCCGATTTCGCGTACGTTGCTCAAAAGCGAAATTGCCAAGACCGAAAAGAAAAGCGGGACTGCTTGCCCCGGCAATTACGCTGAAAAATATTCGCTCAAACAGTTGCTCGACCTCATCGCCTTTTTCAAAACCGAGGACCTGCGTAAGCCCGCTGCGGTGAGCTTGCGTGAAATTTTTTAATGACCTGTGGCGCGGGTTACTAACCCGCGCTACCTTTTCGGAGATAAAGCCATGCCTACGATTCCACTTTCTGCATCCGTCGGAAAAGATGCCGTCAACAAACCCGCCGACGTACGCGCGCTCAAGACTCGCTTGAATGCGCTAGGTTTTAACTGGATTGCGGCTGACAGTGCGATGGGGCCTGAGACCATTCGCACGATCATGCTGTTTCAAGCCATCAAGAACGGATTTAACGTCGTAGCCGACCCGCGCAACGACGGCAAGATTGATCCGAATGGCGAGTCACATCTGTGGTTACAGGCCGAGAACGCGCCGCGTTGGGGCTTGTTGCCAGCGGGCAGCAAACTCGAAGGCTGGATCAACGACGAACTCGCTGACACCTCGGACAATCATGATTTCGGCGCTGATTGGCTGACGAATGTGTTGCGCGCCGCCGGACAAACCTATTTGCGCGATTACGTGAACGCTCATCCGAGAGCTTCGCTGATTCGCGTGAACGACATCAGCATGCCGCGCGGCGGGCCAACGCCGGCGCACGCTACGCATCAGGCGGGGATGTGCTGCGACCTCAAGTTGCCCAAACTGAATGGACAGGCGGGCGGCATCACTTATAAAGACCCGTCGTATGACCAGCTCGCCGCCCGCGCTATGCTCGAAGCGTTGTGGGCGCAACCGCAAGCCTCGCGCCTCTTTTTCAACGACCCCGTACTGATTGCCGAGGGCCTGTGCCAAGCCGTCAGCGGACACGACAACCACTTGCATTTTGAGATCAAACCGCCGGTGCGCGTGATGACGGCCTTACGCGGACGGCGCTGACGGCGCGTTTGTGTCGCGCAGTGTTGAGCTACCAAAGCAAAGGCGGAATAGGTAAAGCTGCTCCGCCTTTCAAACAGGCGTTGCTACTTCACGCTGATGCGCACCGGATTGGCGCTGCGCCCCGCGATGCTGAATAGCACGTCGAGTTCACCGCGTCCCATCAGGTTACGGTTGAGGCGGACGTTGAGTTGATCTAGCCCTACAAGATCGCCCTGCCGTCCGGCGTAAAGCGCCTCGGCACTGGCACCGCCGATTTGCACCGTCACGTCAGAGAGCCGCGCCGTGTTGCGAAAGCCCGTGCCGAACAGCAGCAGGAAGACCTGTTCCGTCGCATTGCTCAGGTCAATCGGCAACGGAACGAAACGGCCTTGCGCGGCGTCGAATTGCGCGAGGTTTTCATACACCTGACTGCCATCAGCTTTTACTCGCAAGACCAGACCTGCCGCTATGCCGCTGCCGTTGGCATTGGCGGCGAACAAACCCGGCGCGACGTTCGTGAGCGTAATCGTACCGAGCGACAACGTACCGTCTCCGCTCGTCACCAGCACGCTCGCCGCGCCTTCTGCCAGCCCCGCCGGAATCAGATAGTTGATTTGCGTGGCCGAGACGAAAAACAACGAAGCCAATCGTTCCGTACCCGCGCTGTCACGAATGCGCACCGACGTTCCCGCCAGCGTCGTCGGCAACGGATTGGTTCCCGCCGGTTCAGCGCGCGTCGCCAGATTCGTCCCGAAAATTACGGCAATCGAATCAGGCGCAATCGCGGCGAGATAACTCGCGGCGGAAACGCTGCTCAAGGCATTCGGCGCGCTTTGCGTCACGGTGAAGGTTTGCCCCGCAATCGTGAGCGTGCCTTGTCGTTGCGCCGTTGTGATGTTGGGTGACGCAGTGAAGGCTACGGGGCCATTGCCGGTGCCGGTCGCGCCGCTCGTGATTGTAATCCATATCGCTTGGCTCGTAGCCGTCCAGGTGCAAGATGTCTGACTGGTTACGTTGACCTCGACGACACCGCCGCTGTTGGGTACGTTCTCTGAAGTTTTGGAAAGCTGATAGGTGCAAGTGATTCCTGCTTGCGTGACGGAAAAAATCTGGCCGCCGCCGGTGATGGTAGCCCGGCGCGAATTGGGCGAATTGTTGGCGCTGACGGAATAGCGAATCGTACCGTTCCCGCTACCACTGCCGCCGCTGGTGATCGTCAGCCAATCGGCGTTGCTCGTCGCCGCCCACGAACAAGTCG
Source organism: Acidobacteriota bacterium (assembly GCA_013140935.1). Lineage (GTDB taxonomy): Bacteria > Acidobacteriota > Blastocatellia > RBC074 > RBC074 > JACPYM01. The sequence continues at coordinate 307 of JABFSD010000725.1, read as the reverse complement.
CGGCGTTGGTTTTCATCTCGACGTTGCCTGTGCCGCCGGTCGCGTCGAAGCTCTGACTGGTCGGCATCAATTCATAGGTACAGGTTAATGCTTCTTGCGTGATGGTGACGGTGCGTTCGGCTACGGTCAGCGTACCGGTGCGCGCAAGCGTCGTGGGATTGGCGGCTACGGTATAAGCGACCGCTCCGATGCCGATGCCGCTGCCCCCGCTATTGATCGTAATCCAAGTGGCATTGCTGGCAGCCGTCCAGGCACAGCCGCTGTTGGCCGTGATTTCAATCACGCCGGTTCCGCCTGCCGCCGCAAA
>JABFSD010000878.1 GCA_013140935.1 Acidobacteriota bacterium | reverse complement strand
GATGGAAAGTGCGTGTTGCATAGTGATTCTTTTCGTGGCGCGGGCTGCCAGCCAGTGCCACCAGCCAATTAGTTTTTCGCCAGCGCCACAATCGGATCGAGGCGCGAGGCTTTCACTGCCGGATAAATGCCGGCGAGCATGCCGACGCCGCCGGAAAAGACGATGGAAAGCACGACGTAAAGAAACGTGATCGTCATCGGAATTTCAGTCGCAATGCGTACGCCGTAAGCGATGCCCCACGCGAGCAACAAGCCGAACAGTCCGCCCACCGAAGTCAGCAAGGCCGACTCGATCATGAACTGCAAACGGATTTGCCCGGAACGCGCGCCGACCGCTTTGCGCAAGCCGATTTCAAAGGTGCGCTCGGTGACGCTGACCAGCATGATGTTCATCACGACGATGCCGCCTACTAACAATGACAACACGGTGACAGGGATGACGACCATCGCAATCTGGCTGGTGAATCCGTCTACGTTTTCCTTGATCTGATCGGTGTTGACGAGGCCGAAATCGTCTTCGGTCTCGCCGATGAGTTTGTGGCGGTTGCGCATGACCATGCGCGCTTCGTCCATCGCGGCTTGCAGCTTTTCCTGATTGGTGGCGTTGCCGTGCATGCGAATGCTTTGGCGGCGGCCATAGATGTGGCCGTAAGTGGTGATCGGCACATAAAGGTGATTATCCATCGAATTGCCGAACATCGAACCGCGCCGCGCTTCGACGCCGACGATGCGCAGCGGACAGCCGCCGACGGTGATCTCCTGCCCGATGATGTTTTTTCCGGCGTAAAGTTTTTCGCGCACGTCCATGCCGACGACAGCGATGAGCGCGGAATTTTTTTCTTCGGTTTCGGTAAAAAAGCGTCCTTCACCGATGTCTTTATTCTCGATGACGCCCATGTTCGCGGTGACGCCGAGGACGTTGGTGCCGAACATTTCCTGTCCGTTTTCTTTGAGCCGCGTATTGCTTTGAAGATCTGCGCCGATTTCGTTGCATTGCGCGCAGCGCGCTTTGAGCCATTCGTAATCGGCGAGGTAAAGCGGTTTGTTGCGGCGATTCATCTTTTCCCACTGTTCGTCGGTCATGCGTCCGTTGTGGGCGATGCGCGCGATCATGAAATGATTGACGCCGAGCATTTTCGAGATGCTGGTCAGCACATAACTGTTCAGGCCGTTGATGGCTGCGCCGACGACGACGACGGAGGCGACGCCGATGATGATGCCGATGAGCGTGAGAAAGGCGCGCAGCTTGTGCGCGAAAATGGATTGCAGCGCCAGCCGCAAAGCGTCCAGATAAAAACTGATTGCACTCTTCATCTTGTTTTCCCTTCTATCGGTTGCGGAACGAACCGTTTGCCATACGCCTGCCTGCCCAAAAAGTTCGCCCGAATTTCCGCCGTTGACTCTACAGAAACGGCAGCCGCCGACCGGCATTAACAGTGCGCCGAAAAAAGGCGGCGTTGTCACAACGCGATCTGGTGGGCATAATCCCGGCTTACTCGCCTAACATTCCATTACGCAAACAAAGGATTTCTCGAACGCAATGTTTTCTCCCTTCGCGCATATCGAACAGGCACCGCCTGATCCGATCATTGGGCTGACCGAAGCCTTTAACCAAGACACCAACCCCGCCAAAGTCAATCTCGGCGTAGGCGTTTATCAAGACGCGACGGGCAAAGTGCCCGTGCTGAACGTCGTGCGGGAAGCTGAAAAACGCTTCTATGAAAGCGAAGCTACGAAAAGCTATCTGCCGATTGACGGCTTGCCCGCTTACAACAAAGCCGTGCAACAGCTTTTGTTCGGCGCTGATTCGCAGGTGTTGGCCGAAGGCCGCGCCGTGACGGTGCAGGGCTTGGGCGGCACGGGCAGCTTGAAGATCGGCGCTGATTTCATTCGCCGCTTCCTGCCTGACACACAAATCTGGATTAGCAATCCGAGCTGGGAAAACCATCAGGCGCTGTTTGAAGCCGCCGGATTCAAGGTCAACGCTTATCCCTATTACGACGCTGAATCACACGGGCTGAATTTCAACGGCATGCTCGAATCGTTGAAGACCTTGCCGACCAATAGTGTCGTCGTGTTGCACGCTTGCTGCCACAATCCGACCGGCGTTGATTTGAATGAAGAGCAATGGCGTTTGGTAATTGACGTAGTGAAGGCAGGCGGTCTCGTGCCCTTTCTCGATTTCGCTTATCAGGGTTTCGGCGAGAGTCTGGAAAGCGATGCCTTCGCCGTGCGGGCGTTTGCCGAAGCGGGCATCCCTTGTTTGATTGCGAGTTCGTTTTCGAAATCGTTCGGGCTTTACCGCGAACGCATCGGCGCGTTCACCGTGCTGACGGCTTCGGCAGAAGAAGCGAAGCGCGTCCTGAGTCAGGTCAAGCGCGTGATTCGCACGAATTATTCCAGCCCGGCTTCGCACGGCGCGCAGGTCGTGGCGACGGTGTTGGGCGATGCGACGTTGCGCGCGCAATGGGAAGCCGAACTCACCGAGATGCGCCAGCGCATTCAAAGCATGCGCGGCAAGTTCACGGCGATGTTGCGCGAGAAAGGCATCGAACAGGATTTCAGCTTTATCGAACAGCAACGTGGGATGTTTTCTTATTCGGGCTTGACGGCAGAACAGGTCAAGACGCTGCGTGAAAAGAACGGTCTTTACATCGTCAGCAGCGGACGCATCTGTCTGGCCGCGATGAACGACCACAATATCGGCGGCATCTGTGCGGCGATAGCTGAGGTGTTGTAAACGTGGGCTTATGGCAACTTCAGCAGCCAGAGGTCGGCGTCGCTGTCAATCTGGCTGAAATAAAGCTGACGGTTGTCGGGCGAGAGTACGGCTTTGGTGACGCCCATCGGGTCAAGGCGCAGGGTTTCAGTGATTTGCCGTGTGTTGCGATCAAACAGCCAGAGACGGCGTTGATCGCGATAAATCAGGCGGCGTTGATCTTTTAGCCAGTGCGGTTCGATGCCCACATTCGTCAGCCGTTCGTAACGTTGCGTCGCCAGCGTGTAAACCCACAAGCCGCCTTCCAATCCGTTGACGTTGCGTTGCCAGCCCGCGAGTTCACGGCTGTCAGGCGACCATACCCAGGCCAGAAAGTGGTTATCGGCGGCAGGCAGCGTCGGCAATTCAAGCGGCGTTTGCGCCTGCCAGGGTTGACTGGCGTCCAACAAAAACGATTGCGCGCCGAGCCGTTGCACCGCCAGCCATTTTCCGTCAGGCGACCATGCGGCGTATTGACAGCTTCCTCCTGCTCCGGCACCGCCGCACCACGTCAGTTGGCGTGCATTCTTACCGTCAATGCCTA
>JABFSD010001124.1 GCA_013140935.1 Acidobacteriota bacterium | reverse complement strand
TTTCAAGATTTCAGACATCACGGGGAAGTCCGCGTGAGCCGTAGAACAAGATGACATCTTGTTCTACGGCTCACCCTACCAGCGAAACGCCAATCCGCCGCGCACCGTCCGTTGCGAACGTGCTGCCAGCAATAACGAAGAACCGTCATCAGCGGATTGCATCTGGTTGAGCAGGTTGCGCAAATCCACTAATGCTTCCCAACGAATCGGGAAGCCGAAGTTGGGCAGTTGTTGTGTGACGTATACGTTGATGTTCGGGTCGTAAATGCCCATGCGTCCGGCGAAAGGGTCAATGGCGAATACGACAGCGGAAGGCGAAAGGCGTACGACGGTCGAGACGCGCGTGCCGGTGCGGCGCGTGAAATCGAGATCAAGTTTGGCGGCGGCGACCTGGAAGAATCCTTGCGAGAATACGCGCGCAGGTGTCAGGCGCGTGAGCGGCGTAGCGCCAAACCGCGAACCGAAGCCTGCGCTGTAACCCACCGAAACTGTCACGTATTCATTGACGTGGCGCGCCGTCATCAAGCGCATTCCGCGCGCTGCGCCGTTCATCGCCGCGACTTGCGTAGCCACCTGTTGCATCGCGGCTTGCGCATCAGGCGAGGCTTCGAGCGGCAACGCCAGCACGCCTACGCCGTGGCCTGAAACGATGTCGTAAAAAGCCGAAGTCTCAAGCGAAGCCTTACCTTCGGCGAACATGCGTTCGACACCGAGTTCGATGCGGCGACTGCGGTCGAGTTGTGAAGTGCCGAGCAAAGCCGTATCGGCGGCTTGTGTCTCAAACGTAGCGTCGAGATTTTCGGTGTTGAAACTTTCGAGCGAGCGGCGGTTTTGCGTACTGCCGGGCGTATAAGCCGCGTTCACGCGCCATTGTGCGTTCGGCGTGTATTGCAACGCGATGCGCGGCAATAGGCTGTCGGCTTGCGCGGCGTTCGAACTGGTGAAACGCGAATAATCGAATCCGTAAATCACGAGCAGCGGTTGAAAGACCTGCCATTCGTCTACGGCAGAAACTGAAACCTGATCGAGTGATTGGCGGGCGTGGCGCTGTATATTGCGTGACGTAGGCGATGCCAACGGAGCTTCATAAGTATTGGGCAACATCGCTTGACCGTAACCTACGCTGGCGGTGACTTGATGATTGTCGCGCGGACGCATCGTCGCATAAGCCGAGATGCGTTGCGGCGCAGCGTCGCCGAATCCGCGCTGGCCGATGACGGCCATTTCTACGTTGCCGAGCGCGGCGGAAATGGCGACGTTCGTGCCGTAAAAACTTTGCTGGCTGCCCAGCGTACCGGTCATTCCCAACACTTGAACCATGCCGCGAAACTGCGGACGATTTTTGGCGAAGCTGTTTTGCGTGATGGTGACTTTCGACGGGTCGCTGTATTTGTCTTCGTCGAAATTGAGTACGTGGCGCGGAACGCTCATCCCGACCCAGCGATAATTTTCGGCGTCGCCGCGTTGTTGAATCAGCGTGTCGTCGCGTTTGAGCGCAATGTTATAAACCAGTGTGGGGCGTTCGACGATCAGACGCGGCGAGAGAATGGGCAGAAAGCCTTCAGCCAGCGCGCGAATGCGATACGTCCCCGGCGGCATGCCGGTGCTGAACTTGCCCGTCGCGTCGGTCTTGATGCTTTTGATCTCTTTGCCGCGGATTTGTGGTTCGAGCAAGCTCACCGTAGCTCCGCCGAGCGGCGCTCCTGCAAGGTCTTTCACCGTGCCGGTGACAAAGACCAACGCGGGCGTAGCCTGCACGGTCCAAGAAGAACTAAGGGAAAAACCGGGGGATGAATCAGGGAAAGGGTGCAATACGATTGCGCTCAACACCCAACCTGCCAACAGCCAATGCACTGTTTTTTTCATAACGGTCCGCCTTTCGTGAAGGGCGTTTTATTGTGCCCCGCAAAGCCAGAATGAAAGGGTCAAACTTTGATTTCGAGTGCGCTTCTTCAAGCGTAGGAGAAGCGAAGAAGAGAGATGCCACAGCCTTGAACGAGCGCCTCGAAAAACTTGCAAATCGGAAAGCCAAGGGACGGAGAGTGAAGGAATCGTACTCGCCGTACTCTTTGCGCTGCATCTTAGCCCTGCGCAACAAAGCTGCGCAACATGACATGGGTTGAATTCCCACCTTTGCAAATTCTTTTACCGGGCGTATATTCCGTGCGTCTGCCCAGCCCCGTCGAGACGAGCCAGCCGCCTCAAACAACGAATGTGGCAGACTGGTGAGCGGTGCAAGGTGAGCCTCTATTGCCCGAAGTTATTTAACCGCTGCCTTTTGCCTTTTCCTTTCATCAGCAATCACTCCCGGCAAAATCCAGCACGTCCTTATTTGATTCGTGGGAAACGGTCGTAGCGCAAGATGGCATCTTGTGTTGCCGCCGATAATCAGCAACGCCAACACTGCGCGAGATGCCATCTCGTGCCATATCCGCGTGAGGTCAAAGCTATGCTCGCCCAAGAATGGAAGCTGCGTAAGCAGTCTTATGATTTCGTCATTGTCGGATCAGGTTATGGAGGCGCGATCACCGCTGCGCGTTTAAGTGCCGCGCCGTCGAAACCTTCGGTCTGCATTCTCGAACGCGGACGCGAATGGCAAGTCGGCGAATTCCCTGACAATCTCGCCGGCGTGTTGAAACACCGCAACGACCGCAATCTCAACCCGACGGGACTCTACGAATTTTTGACCTATCCCGAAATCACCGTGCTGAAAGGTTGCGGCGTCGGCGGCACTTCGCTCATCAACGCCAACGTAGCCATCCAACCTGACGATGAAACCTTTCAACAATCGGCGTGGCCGCGTCAGTTGAATACGGCGATGTTGCAGCCGTTTTATGACAAGGCGCGCGGCGTATTGGCTGCGGTGCCGCATCCGCGCTCCAATCCAGTGCAGGCGACTTGTTTGCGCAAAGTCAGCGGGCTTGATCGCCGCGCGCAGGAATTCGGCCAGCGCGCTTATGGCTTGAACATCGTCGTCAATCACACGATTGACGGCGTGAATCCGCACGGCGTCGCGCAAAAGCCTTGCACCGATTGCGGCGATTGCGTGACCGGTTGCAACGTAGGCGCAAAGAATACGCTGGCGATGAATTATCTGCCCATCGCGCAAAAGAACGGCGCGCACATCTTCCCCAAATGCGAAGTCAAACACGTCGAGAAACTCCCGACGGGCGGTTGGCGCATTCACGGACGGCGATTTGACGGGGCCTTTCCCGATGATTTCAAGATTGAAGCGAAAAACGTAATTTTGTCGGGCGGCTCGCTGGGCACGACCGAAATCTTGCTGCGGTCAGAAAAGAAA
>JABFSD010000581.1 GCA_013140935.1 Acidobacteriota bacterium | reverse complement strand
GATGAAACCATTCGACGGCGTCTTGCCGCGCACGAAGCTCTACGACATCAAGCAGCGGATGCCGCAGCCAGCGCCGCAAGCGTCGTGCGCCCATCGGCGTAATCGTCAAATCAATCGTCGCTACCAACGACCCCGTAGGCTGTCCGCCCGTGAAATCCCAGCCCTGAAAAATTTCGAGATTGCGCGCCGTCTGTGGATCGAGCCGCATGAAATTGTCGGTCGCGTAACTCTGCAACCGCGTCAGCGTCGCCAGCGCGTCAGGTTGCGTGTCGCGCAAATACGCAATGATCGCGGCAGCGGATTGCATCGCCAGCGGCTTGCCTTCGCAACCGAAAGCCTCAAGCGTAGCGACTTCAAAATGTTCGAGCAGGGCGCGGCGCGCGCGCTTGGCTTCGAGCGGCGCATCGCTCATCGCTGTGATTGCGCGGACTTCTACGTTCAAGGCGGCTTGCGATGGAGGCACGAGCAATTCGGCGGGATCGAGGCGTTCGAGTTCGGCGAGGGCTTGCGGCGTGTCGAGTTCGATGGCGGCGAATTCGCCCGTCGTGATGTCGGCGAAAGCCAAGCCTGAGGCTCGCTCGCCTTGAACAAAACTTGCCAGATAGTTGTTCGCGCGGCCTTCCAGCAAGCCCGGCTCAATGATCGTGCCAGGCGTGACGATGCGCGTGACTTCGCGTTCGACCAGGCCCTTGCCGGGCGGCGTGATTTGATCGCATACGGCGACTTTGTGGCCGCGTTGAATCAACTTGGCGAGGTGCGATTCGAGCGAACGCACGGGTACACCGGCCAACGGATGCACCGCGCCTTTGCCAAACCACTTGCGTGTGAGAGCGACGCCGAGTTCACGGGCGATGACGTGCGCGTCTTCGTCAAAGGCTTCGTAAAAATCGCCGATCTGGAAGAACAACAACATGCCGGGATAGCGGCGCTTGATGTCGAGATATTGGCGGCGTAACGGGGTCGTCATAGTCGGAGCAGCTTGGGAAACTGCGGCGGAGTATAGAGGGCTGACGACGAACTTGTCACTGCGGCAAGGCACGCCGGAACCGCGCGTTCCGGCGTGCGGGAAAGAGCAAGGTTAGTCTTTGTCGCAAAGCTCTTTGAGCGATTTGCCCTTCTTGCCTTTCTCTCCACCTCTGATTTCCAAAACGAGGATGGCTTGCGGCTTAGCGGGATTTTGGCTGGCGAGCGCCTGCTGAAATTTCGATTTCGGCTGCGCCTCGTCTTTCACAACTGGCCGCATTGGTTGAGGTTTGGCTTGCTCATTCGCGGCCTCGCGTTTCAACGCGAGATAACGTCGCGGTTGTGCGTTTGAACGACGCCGCGTCGAGGGAAGCGTCGGGGTTACGACGGACAGATCGGACGGCGCCTCAATCCCTTCGACCGGCTCTTCGACCGGCGGCAGATCAGGAACGGCTTCCTCACTGGCGGCGAGTGAAGACTCGGCGATTACTGCCGCAGGCGGCGCGGGTGGCAACTCAATGGGCGGCGCGGGCGGCGCGGCAATCGCGGGCGACGTGGTCACGAACGCTTGCAGTTGGGTGAAGATGGCCGGATTGCCGCTCCACCAAAATCCGCTCACGGCCAATAACAAGGGGCATAAGAATAACGCTTTGCGCGCGCTCCGTCGGGCGCGCGGTTGCGCGTGCGGAAAGGCGGTGGCAGCAGCTTCTGAAGGCAAATTCACTGGCGCAGTCTCCGGCGCAAAGCGTAAGGTGACGTCGGGATCAGAGCCGGTCATTTTATTGGTGGCTGGTGCGGGGCTAAAAGTCGGAGCCGTCGCGGGCGCATTCAGCATACGATTCGCCGTCTCTGGTAAGGTCACCACTTCGCGTTGCGTTATGCTGACGGCGAAAGTGGATGCTGGCGGCAAAGCCGAACCGCAGCGCGTGCAAAAGTGTTTCCCGTTACGGGCATTACCACAGCGTGAGCAAAACATAGCGTTAACTCCCTTCAGGCAAAGCAACCTGCCTGTCTTAAATACAATTTGAGAAACGGACGATTCGGAGGATCAACACACCAGCCGAACTGTATTCGGTAATGCGATGTTAAGCATCTGGCGTGCCATAACGGTGCGGCTGACTACAAAGGAGTTAAGCCGAAGGGGTGTAACAAAACGGGTAGTGTTGGCTTGATGGCAGACTAACGATTCAGCTAGTCAGTGGGCCGTTTATTCCGTCATCAAATGACTAAGAAGCGCCTGTTGCTGGGCCAGTGCTGTGTGTAGCCGTTGCAATTCGCCCGTGCCGATGACGGTGACGGCAGACCAGATTTCATGGAATGCGCCCGCCATTCGTTTGCCCGCGAATCGTTGATCGCGTTCGTCGGCGATGACTAAAAACAGATTTGAGCGTTGCTGTTCATAAGCGTGTTTGAGGCGAGTGAGGGCGCTGTCTACGCTGCCTGAGATTTGCACTTCAAAGACGTGGCTCAGGCGCGGTGAAGTTTGGCTGGCACGCCACACTACGTCATAGCGCTCGAATTCCATCTGCGCGTAATGCCCCAGCCACTGGCCGATTTCGATGAGCATCCGTTGCGCTTCTTTGTGCGTGAGCGTTTGACTGGCGGGAGTGACATGGTTGGTTGGCGTGAATTGTACAGCTTCAGTTTCGACACGCTTTTGCCCGCGCGCTGTGAGCAACCAGCGCGTACGTTCGCGTTTGAGTTCGCCAACGGCTTCTAACTCTTTGCCCGCGCGTTGCACGAGCATGCGCCAACGATTGCGGCCTGCATTGGTGCAAGCATCTAAGTCCTCTGGCACGAGTTGCGGAAAATAAGACACCAGCCGCGCATAAAGATATTTCACCTGATCGCTGCCGCCCGTCGCGTGCAATTCCTGCAAGATAGGCAGCGCCAGCCGCGTTGTTTCGGGGAAGGGCATGCTTACAAAGTCTTGAGATATTCGATGACTTGCCGCTTTTCTTTTTCGTTCAGCTTGAATCCGAACGGATGCCCACTGTTGCTCAAGCCCGGCAGCGTCGTATCAATCACGCGCCGTCGCGCTTCGCCCGCCGCATCTTTCGGCGCAGGCGCGTTGAGCGTTTCGATTTTCAAGCCTAAATCTTTCACATCGTAATCTTTCGCCGTGCCTACGCGACGATAGTATTTCGGACGCGCCGTTTCAGTCAGCACGCCGTAAACCGTCGGCACCGAACCGTTGTGAAAATAAGGCGCCGTCGCCCACACGCCATCGAGCGGCGGCGCGATGTAGCCTTTCGGGTTTTCAACATGCTTGCCACCGCTTTGGCCGAACCAGGTTTTATCCATGTACTGACGAAACTCTTTGCTCAGTTTGGTCAGG
>JABFSD010000140.1 GCA_013140935.1 Acidobacteriota bacterium | reverse complement strand
TTATGAAACTTGCTGACCTGGCTGTTCACCTCAAGGCGGAATTACGTGGCGATGCGACGACGGAAGTGTCAGGCGTTTCGTCGCTTGATGACGTGCGCGTTGGCACGTTGACTTACGTTGCTGATGCGCCACGCTTAGCCCAAGCCGCTGCCTCAGCCGCCAGCGTTTTGCTAGTACCTCTTAAACTTGCGCAACACGAAGCTCTTGCCGCGCGAACTTTGCTTATCGCGCGCGACGCCAAGCTCGCCTTTGCGCGAGCGATTCAATTGTTTTACGAAAAGCCTTACGTCGCGCGTGGCGTCAGTGCTGAGTTGATAATGGATGACGGCTCGCGTTACGGCGTGGACTGCTCGATTCATCCGCGCGTTACCATTGGCGCGAACTCAATCATTGGCAATCGCGTTACGCTGCATCCGGGCGTAGTCATCGGCGACCACTGTCGCATCGGTGACGACACGGTGATCTTTCCGAATGTGACGATTTATGACGATAGCGACATTGGCGCGCGCTGTCGCCTTCACAGCGGTACGGTGATCGGCGCTGACGGGTTCAGCTTCACGCCCGACGAAGCAGGCCATCAATTCAAGCTGCTGCAAATAGGCCGCGTCGTGATTGAAGACGACGTAGAAATTGGTTCGAACTGTTCGATTGATCGCGCGGGCTTTGGCGAGACGCGCATCAAGCGCGGCGCGAAATTCGACAACCTGATTCAGCTTGGCCACAACTGCGTCATCGGCGAAGACACGGTTGTTGCTTCGCAAGCCGGATTTTCGGGCGGCACGCAGGTCGGCACGCGCTGCATCATCGCGGGGCAAATCGGTACGAACCAGCACATCACCATCGGCGACGGAGCCATCGTCACAGCGCGCGCGGGCGTGACCAAAAGCGTGCCTGCGGGCAAAATGGTCGGCGGCGTGATTCCCGCAATGGATTATCAGGAATGGCGCAAGTCGCAGGTGATTTATGCGCGCTTGCCGGAAGTGTATGAGCGGCTGAAAAAACTCGAACGCGACTACGCAGCGGATGACAAGAATGCGGATTGAGATTTTATCAGTTTGCAGATGCATGTGACTGGATGTTTACGCGCGCGTATTTCGCAAATTGTCCCTTGCCCATTACCCCTTGACCATTGTTATGCAGAAAGAGAAGCATATCTCTGCAAAACAATGGTCAAGGGGTAATGGACAAGGGACAATGACTTCATTCGTCGAAAGCTGTGAGGGCGCGTCCAATTGCTAGCCGCTATAATCTTTGCATTGAGCAAAGGCTGCAATGAAAAAAGAAGATTTCACACGCTTGAAAACCAGCATACGCGAAGCGGGAAAAATCAAACGCGGCATCAAGGTCGCGGTGCGCGAGACGACTATTGAAACGCCGCACAAAGCGCAAAGTGAAACGTTGACCTACGCCTTCTGCGTGAAAACCGATGACCCCGCTTTACTCATTCTGCGCAAACTTTATCCGGTGACGCTTTACGATGAACGCTATGTAAAGGTGATTGATGAAGCGGGCGAGGCTACGATTTATCCGGCTGATTTCTTTTTACCGGTTAGCCTCCCGCAAGAAGTGACAACCAAGCTCGCGCAAATTGCCTGAGTTTCTTAATCATTGCCTTACTAACCGCGCGGTCTCATTCACACAGACGCGCAACCAATGGACAGTCAATAAAGGAGTCTTTCGCCCGCCAAATTGAAAAGCGATTGGAAATCCTTGATGCTGCGCCGACGAAAGAAACTCTGATGCTGCTGCCCAGCAATCGTTTGAAGCGTTGGCGGGTGACCGCGACGGGCAATACAGCATTCGCATCAATGACAAATGACGTTTATGTGTTGAATGATCGGAAGATAGCTCCGGCCCTCAGAACGTTGAGATTCTGGACTATCACTGCGAGAGAAAACCTATGGCGCGCACTCCCATACATCCTGGTGAAATTTTGCAAGACGAGCTAAATGAGCTTGGCATTTCGGCTTCCGAGCTTGGCCGTATTTTGCACGTATTCGCCAAACGTATTTCGCAAGTTCTCAACGGACAGCGCGACATAACGGCTGATGGACTCGCAACGATTCTGCGCTTCTCCACCTTAAAACAGACGGCATTGCCTGTTACCGCGCACTAATCAACTGACCACTGACCACTGACAACCACTGAATGGACATCAACGAAATTCAATCTATCCTGCCGCATCGTTACCCGATCTTGTTGATTGATCGCGTAGTGGAACTCGAACCGCTCAAACGCATCGTCGCGCTCAAAAACATTTCGATGAGCGATGCGGTGTTTCAAGGGCATTTCCCCGGCGTACCGGTTTATCCGGGCGTTTACATCATTGAAGCGATGGCGCAAACCGGCGCGGTGTTATTGCTGCGCGAAATGCCCGACCGCGCGAACAAGCTGGTTTATTTCGCAGGTATTGACGAAGCCAAGTTTCGCAAGCCCGTCGTACCCGGCGATCAATTGCGGCTGGAATTAACCGTACTCAAATACCGCACGAACTTCGCCAAGTTGCGCGGCGAAGCCACGGTTGACGGCCAACTCGTCGCCGAAGCCGTGCTGACTTGCGCGGTCGCCGATAGATCAAAGCAATAGTGGCTAGTGGTTAGTGGCTAGCGGCTAGTTTTAGCCGCACTAGCCACTAGCCACCAGCCACTAGCCACTGTTATCTATGATTCATCCCACTGCCATCATCAGTTCCAACGCGCAGCTTGGCGCGAATGTTGAAATCGGGCCTTACGCGATCATTGGCGATGAGGTCATCATTCACGACGGCGTCAGCATCGCTAGCCACGTCTCGCTCGCCGGCCCCTGTGAAATCGGCGCTGCGACGCGCATCTTTCCTTTCGCTTCGTTGGGGCAGCCGCCGCAGGATTTGAAATACCAAGGCGAACCGACGCGCCTCGTGGTCGGTGAACGCAACGAGATCAGGGAATACGTCACAATGAATCGCGGCACGGCGCAAGGCGGCGGCGTGACGCGCATCGGCGACGACAATCTTTTTATGGCGCAAACCCACATCGCGCATGACAGCCAGATCGGTTCGCGCAACATATTTGCCAATCTGGCTTCGACGGCTGGGCACGTAACGGTTTATGACGACGCCTTCATCGGCGCGTTCGTTGGCATTCATCAATTCTGCCGCATCGCCAACCATGCTTTCGTTGGCGGATTCTCGAAGATTGTCAAAGACTGTTTGCCTTACGCGCGCACGGATGGCGCTGAGGCGACGTGTTACGGTGTGAATACGATTGGGTTGCGGCGCAAGGGATTTAGCAACGAAACGATTCGGGACTTGCAGCGCGCTTATCATTTGTTGCTCTTGTCGAAGCTCAACACCGCGCAAGCCCTCGAACAAATCAAAGCCGAACTCGCAGGCAAACCCGAAATTGATTATCTGGTTGAATTCATCGCCTCGTCGCAACGCGGCGTGACGAAATAAAACGCGTTCGTAGTTCCGCCTTTAGGCGGTGACATCTGGATGCGTGAATCAACCGCCTAAAGGCGGAACTACGAACGCGTATGCGTATGAAGGAATCCTTATGGAATGGCAACGACTCGAAACGCTCAAAGAAAAGCTGCAAAAGGACGATGATTTTCAAGGCATCTGGACTTATTTTTTCGATCACCTCGGCGAGAACGAAGCCTTCGTCAGTGTGGGGGAATCGGCCAACGAGAAGGTCATCGAATTCATCGGGCCGGTCGTCGCGCGTACTGTTTCACACATCCTCGGCAGACCGATTCAGATCATGCAAATGCAATTGATCGAGATTACGGGGCAGCATTTCTATCACGGTTCGGCGATTTCCCGCGAAGGGCTGTGCGTCATTATGTATTTCGACGACATCAAGATGGGAATGATCTCTTTCACGCAAGGGCTGGGCAGCGGCCAGATGCATTACGGACGCTTCACGACGCTGGCAGTAGAAGGCGCGGCTAAAAAAACTGTCATCCTGCCGACGAATAACCAGACGGGGCATTAAAGCGATGAACTACGGCCTCATCGCAGGCAACGGACGCTTTCCTTTTTTGGTACTCAACGGCGCGCGCGCCCAAGGCGTTTCGCTCGCCGTCGCCGCCATCAAAGAAGAAACCGATGCGACGATTGAACAACACGCCGCCCTCGTCGAATGGATCAGCGTCGGTCATCTCGGCAAGCTCATCAAATTCTTTCAACGCCATCAGGTGACGCAGGTCATCATGGCCGGACAGGTCAAGCACGTACAGATTTTCAGCCTCAACGCGCTGCCCGATTGGCGCATGGCGAAGATGCTTGCGCGGCTGCCGCGTCGCAATACTGACGCGCTCATCGGAGCCGTCGCCGACGAACTCGCCCGCGAAGGCATTACGCTGATTGATTCGACGACTTTCCTGCAAGACCACCTCGCGCGTGCAGGCGTGCTGACCAAACGCGCTCCGAACAAACACGAACTCGCCGACATCGAATACGGCCTGCACGTAGCCAACGAACTCGCGCGTCTCGACCTCGGTCAAACCATCGTCGTCAAGAACCAGGCCGTCGTCGCACTCGAAGCGATGGAAGGCACAGATGCTACGATTCGCCGCGCGGCTGAACTCGTACGCAATCGCCCGCTCACCGTCATCAAAGTCGCCAAGCCCAATCAGGACATGCGTTTTGACGTACCCGTCATCGGCTTGCAAACGCTGGATACGCTCAAGGCGTGCCACGTGACGGCGATGTCTTTGACGGCGGATAAGACGTTGATCTTTGATCGTGCGGAAGTGTTGGCAGGATTGAATCAGGCGAAAGTTTCACTGGTTGCTCGCTGAACGCAGATAGGGAATTTGTACAAGTCGTAATGCCTCTCGCCTGTGAGTGCAATCGTAAAGTACGATAGCGTTCGTCGGGGAAACCTGACAGATCATTGAAAGAAAGGGGGTGAGAGGCATGACCGTAATCCAATGGCTACCGAAAGGAGCTTGAAAAACAATGTCACCGCAAGAAATCAAAACGCAGCGCGAGCAATTGGGACTAACGCAGGAAGCATTGGCTGAATTGTTGGGCGTTGTGTCCGTCAAGTTGGCGCAGTGGGAAACGGGTGCAGCCGCGCCGGAAAGCGCGACGATGCTCAGACTCGCGCTCGACCACATCGTAATGATGCGCCATCTGGTTGATGACCCCAGAATGTTTCAGGCCGTGCGCCAATTGACCGAAACCAAAGCCGAGTTGCAACAAATGTTGGCCGAAGCCTGACTGATAGTGAATGGCGCACGTTTCGCATCCATACGAGCGGCTTGTATACTCCAGCTTCCTATCACGCACACCGATGAAATGAATGAAACGCAGGCGCGAACGCAGGCGTCTTTTACGATGCTTGCGCAAAGCGCCTGACGGGTTCGGGCTAATCCACAATTGACGGAAAAACTTTCAATGAAACGAGTTCTGCTTTCTTCACTTTTGCTTACTGGTTTGGCGGCGTTGTTAGTCGGCTTGCCGCAACTTTCTGAAACCTCATCGGCGCAATCACCTGCGCGCGCCAAGTCGGGCAGCGATTGGGCTGACTGGCGCGGGCCGGCGCGCGACGGCATTTCGCTCGAAAAAGGCTTGCCTGAAAAATGGTCTACGGCGGGCGAGAACCTGTTGTGGAAAGCGCCGATTGGCGGACGCTCGGCTCCGATTGTGATGAACGGGCGACTGTTCGTCTTCAACTCAGGAGGCGAAGGCGAAACCTTGCAAGAGCGCGTGATGTCGCTTGATGCCGAGACCGGCAAGGTCTTGTGGGAATACAAATTCAACGTCTTTTCGACTGACGTGCCGCCGCGCCGTGTCGCGTGGTCTTCGCCGACGGGCGATCCGACGACGGGGAATGTTTACGCTTTCGGCGCGTGCAACGAATTCGTCGCGTTGTCGTGGGAAGGCAAGCTGCTGTGGTCGCGTTCGCTGACCGATGAGTTCGGTTCGTGGACGACGCACGGCGGCAGAACGGTTTCGCCGATTATCGAAGGCGATCTCGTCATCGTCAGCACCGTGACGGATGGTTTCGCCGATTTGAACCAACGGCGGCATCGCTATTACGCCTTTGATAAAAATACGGGCGTGACGGTGTGGGTTTCGACGCCGGGCGGCAGGCCGTATGACACGACTTATTCAACGCCGGTCGTGACGACGGTGGACGGTACGCGCGTGATGGTGGCGGGTGGTGGCGACGGTTCGGTGTGCGCGATGAAAGTGAATACGGGTGAGCCGGTGTGGAATTACCCGATGAGCAAGCGCGGCGTGAATCCCGGCGTCGTCGTCAAAAACGGCATCGCTTATGTCTCGCATCAGGAAGAAAACATTGACGTGAACGAGATGGGACACCTCGCCGCGATTGACCTGACCGCCAAAGGCCCGATCAACAAAACCTCGAATGCCGACAAGGTGAAATATGCGATCACGAATTTTCAGCTCGGCCCGGCTTCGCCGATCATTGACGGCAACCTGCTTTATTTCGTAGACGCGGGCGCAAACCTTTTCGCCTTTGACGCGACGACCGGCAAGCGTTTGTGGGAACAGAATCTCGGCACGATTCAAAAGGCTTCGCCGATTTTGGCGGATGGGAAAATTTATGTCGGCACTGAGAACGGCGTGTTTTATATCTTGAAACCTACGCCGACGGGCTGCCAGATTCTCGACAAAGACGAACTCGAACCTCTCAACAAAGTTGACATCAAGACCGAAGCCGGTGACGAAGCGATTTCTTCGAACGAACAAGTCATCGGCGGCGCAGCCGTTTCGCGCGGACGCATCTATTTCGTTTCGACCAAACACATTTACGCGATTGGCAAGAAGAAGGCTGCTTCGGCTTTGCCGCCCGTCGTCGAGAAAAAAGACATCGCACCGAGCGGCGCGGCGGTCGCGCACGTGCAAGTCATTCCGGTTGACGCCGTGTTGAAACCCGGCGAAACGCTCAAGCTCAAAGTGAATTCGTTCGACGCGCAAGGCCGTTTGATTCGAGAAGAAATCGGAGCCACGTGGGCGACTGAAAATTTGCGCGGCATCGCGGCCAGCAACACGTTTGCTCCGGCGGCGAACATTCCGATTCAGGCCGGATTGTTGAAAGCTACGGTTGGCGGCGTCACCGGCATAGCGCGCGTTCGCGTGATTTCGTCGTTGCCGACTGAAGAAAATTTCGAAGGCTTCAAAGTGGACGAATCGCCCGCGTCGTGGCTCAACGTGGCGAACCGTTACGTCGTGCGCGAAGCCGAGGGCAACAAGTTCCTCGTCAAGAAAGCCGAGCAGGGCATCTTCAAACGTTCGCGCTCGATGTTCGGACGCGCGACTGAAAGCAATTACACGATTCAAGCCGACGTGAGCGCCGTCGAGAAACGCCGCCAAATGGGTGACGCAGGCGTCGTCGGGCAGCGTTACGAACTGGTTTTATTCGGCAACAACCAACGGCTCGAATTGCGTTCGTGGCAGATCGAACCGAAGCGCACGTTCAGCACGCCTTTCGCGTGGAAGCCGAATACGTGGGTGCGGCTCAAACTCGAAGTGCAAACCCTCGACAGCGGCAAAACCCGCGCGCGCGGCAAAGCCTGGCTGGCGACGGAAGCCGAACCCGACAAATGGATGATCGAGTGGATTGATCCCATTGGTAATAAATACGGCGGCGCGGGTGTGTTTACGGATAATGCGAATGAAGTGATGTTCGATAACATCAAGGTGATGGCGAATAAGTAACAAAGGAGTGTCCAGAACATGGTCGCGACAGCAGAAGACGATGACATGCGAGAACAACTCACCGCCATTCTCCAGCAACTGTCGTTGCTGACCCAGCAGCAGGGCTTGGCGGCGCAAGTGCCGCCGGAATTGACCCACCGCCCCGAAGTTCGTGAGCTGCGGCAAAGTGTGTTTACCGAAAACATCGAAATTGTCTCGCGGTTGCTGCGCGACTTGGCGATGCGACAGGATCGCGCACAGGATGAGTGGAACCTTGCAGTGAAAGCCGTGCTGGGGCTGACCAGTCAGAATGGCTCATTGACCCGCCAGTTGGAAGAAGTCAAAGCGAGCCATCAAGAAGCCTCCAGTATGGTCAAGGAAGCGGCGGCCATCGCCAAAGACGCGACGGCGACGGCGCGGGAAGCGACGGCACTCGCCAAGGGAAACGCGGAAGCCATCAAGGAATTGCGCGCTTCGCAACAGCACTCGGACGGGCGGTTGGACGCCTTGATCAATTCGCAAATTCAGACGGATGAATTGGTCGTGCGACTGATGAAATCCCAAGCCGAGACGGGCGAACAAATCAAGGCGCTGGCCGCGCAACAGGCCGCTTCGCATGCCGAGTGGCAAGAACGCTTCAAGGCAATGGCTGCGCAACAGGCCGCGAATGACCAACGTTTCGCCGAGTTCATGGCGTTCGCCAGGCAGATCATGCGCAGTGGCAATGGCGCGCAAGCATAAACCGGAGCAAGTCGCTTGCTCGTCGCAGGCAAACCGATAAGCAATTACAGAGGAATTCAAGTTATGAAACTCATAGTGAAAAAGGCAATTTGGTTGGCATTCAGCATTTCCTTACTCGTGCTGGTGCTGGCGCTCATCGCGCACTTCAATAAAAAGTATTCCGTCATGCAGTCTGTCGCGGCCTCCGATCCCGGCGGCGGAGACTGGCCGATGTGGGGCGGCACGGCTGACCGCAACATGGTCTCGAATATGAAAGGCATTCCGACGACGTGGAATGTCGAGAAGAAGACCAATGTGAAATGGGTCGCGGCGATTGGTTCGCAAAGTTACGGCAATCCCACCGTAGCGAGCGGCACGGTTTTTGTCGGCACGAATAACGAAGGCTTGCGCGATCCGAAGCAGGGCGGAGATCGCGGCGTGTTGATGGCTTTTGATGAAAAGACCGGCGAGTTTTTGTGGCAGGCGACGCACGAGAAACTCACCGCCGGGCGCGTCAATGACTGGCCGTTTCAGGGCGTATGCTCTTCGCCGCTGGTTGAAGGCGACAAGGTTTATTACGTCTCGAACCGCGCCGAGTTGGTTTGTCTCGATGCCAAAGGCTTCCGCGATGACGAGAACGATGGCGACGTGAAAGACGAAAAGGTCAAGGGCAAGTTCGACGCCGACGTGATTTGGAAGTTCGATATGATGGAAGAAGTCGGCAATCATCCGCACAACATGGCGAACTCTTCGCCGGTGATCTGGGGCGACCTGATTCTCATCAGCACTTCGAACGGACAGGACGAAAGCCACGTCAACATTCCTTCGCCCAAAGCGCCTTCGATGATTGCGGTCAACAAAAAGACCGGCAAGCTGGTATGGGAAGTCAACGAAGTCAAAGACAAGATTTTGCACGGCCAATGGTCTTCGCCTGCGGTGGGCAAGCTCGGCGACACCGAACAAGTCGTGATCGGCGAAGGCGACGGCTGGGTGCGCAGCTACACGGTAGCCGACGGCAAGTTGCTGTGGTCGTTCGATACCAATCCGAAAGATTCCGTTTGGCCGAAGACGCGCAATGAGATCATCGCTACGCCGGTGTTGTATGACGGCAAGGTTTATCTCGCCAACGGGCAAGACCCCGAACACGGCGAAGGCGTAGGCCATATGTATTGCATTGATCCCACCAAACGCGGTGACATCACCAAGACGGGTTTGGTGTGGCAATACGACAAGATTCGCCGCACGGTTTCGACGTGCGCGATTCACGATGGATTGGTTTATTACTCAGATTTCAGCGGCTTCCTGCATTGCGTAGACGCCAAGACCGGCCAAGCCTATTGGACGCACGATCTATTCGCCGCCATCTGGGGTTCGCCCGTCGTCATTGACGGCAAGGTTTATTTAGGCGACGAAGACGGCGATGTCGTTGTCATGCAAGCGGGCAAAGAGAAAAAACTCATTAGCGAAGTGAATATGGGCAGTTCGGTTTATTCGACGCCTGTGCCCGCCAACGGCGCGCTGTTCATTATGAACCGCAATCAGTTGTATTCACTGGCGGTCAGCGGCGCGGCGGCGGCTCCGGCGAAGGCGGCGGGTAATACGCAGTAATGAGAATGATGTTACGTAGTAAGTTCTTTCTTTTGATTTTATGGGCGGGCGCGGTGTCGATCGGCGGATGTCAGATGAACGCCGCGACGCCTGCGGGGAACGACACTGATAATGGCGTTGAACAGGGCGCGGTGATTACGCCGCGCCCTAAAGCGACGCCTGCGGTGGCGCGCGATGCGCGGCCTTTGATCGTAGCTTTCGGTGACAGTCTGACCGCCGGTTACGGATTGTCGGCGGCGCAAGCTTACACGACGCTGTTGCAACAAAAGGTTGATGCAGCAGGATTGAGTTATCGCGTCGTCAATGCGGGCGTATCGGGCGACACCTCAGCGGGTGGAGTACGCCGCATTGCCTGGGCGCTCGAAGGCAACGTGAAAGTGCTGATTCTTGAACTCGGCGGCAACGATGCGTTGCGCGGTTTGCCTGTCAGTGAGTTGCGCAAGAACCTCACCCAAATGATCGAAGCTGCGCAAAAACGCGGCGTCACCA
>JABFSD010000126.1 GCA_013140935.1 Acidobacteriota bacterium | reverse complement strand
TTTGTCATGCTCGCTGAAGCTGTGATCGCCGCGAAAGTCGTACTGATTGGCGTCGTCGCTTTGCGGCACGCTGGCCGCATAATTATTGACGAGGCCGGGTTGATTCGGTGCCGGAAAGAGCGCGGCGATTTTGCGCCCGACCGAATCCATGCGGGCTTCGGGAATCACATTGTTGGCGAACTGTTGCCGCACGCCACCCACGAAATTCGTCGGGTCATAAATGTTGACGCCGCCGAAATTGCCGCGCACCTGCTCCGGCGTCGGGACGGTGACGACGAAGGTGTTCGCGGCGCTGGTGCGCGTCCCTTGAAAACTGCCGAAGAAAAACGTGCGCTTGCGCCAGACGGGGCCGCCCAGCGTCCCGCCGAACTGATTGAACCGCAGCGGCGCGCGTTTGAGTCCGGCGCGATTGGCGAAGAAATCATTGGCGTCCAGCTTGTCGTTGCGCAGAAACTCGAACGCAGAGCCGTGAAAATTGTTCGTACCCGCTTTGATCGCCACGTTGATCACGCCGCCCGCCGCCTGGCCGTACTCGGCGCTGTAACCTGCGGTCTCGACTTTAAACTCCTGAATCGCGTCCACCGACGGGCGAATCACCTGCGCCGAAGCTGTGTCAGCACCCAGGATGTAGTTGTTGTTATCCAGACCGTCCAACAGAAACTTGTTTTGAAACGTGCGACTGCCGTTGAGGCTGAATCCGTCGGACGCGCGCGAACCCGGATTCGGCACCGCGCCCGGCGCGAGCAGCGCGAGTTGCGGATAGTTGCGCCCGTTGAGCGGCAGCGTGACGATGGTTTTGTTCTCGATGAATTGGCCCAGTGCCGAAGTCTCGCGTTCGAGCAGCGACCCATTCCCGGTGATATTGACGCCCTCGTTGAGCACGCCGATTTCGAGCCTGAAATCGAGCCGCGCAACCTGGTCTACGTTGAGACTCACGCCCTCGCGGGTCACGGGCTTGAAGCTCTTGGCGAACACGTTCAACCGGTAATTGCCCGGCGATGCGAACGGAATGTGGTAATAGCCGCCCGCGTTCGTGACGGTTTTGCGCGCCACGCCGGTGTCAGCATTGGTGAGCGTGACCTCCGCTCCGGCGACCACGGCGGCATTGGCGTCCGTGATGAGTCCGGTGATCTGCGCGGTTTGCGCGCAGGCCGCCTGCTTGAATGCTGACAGTGACAAGGTCAGAAACACTAATGCGAGAAAACATCGCTGTCTGTTCATAGATTCCTCCTGATTCGTGATTGGTTTTGTTTTCGGTTTTCGCTTCTCACTAACTACCCCGTAAAAGCGCGCCGGATTCGATCAGGCTTGGGTAAAAAAATTGTTACCTCGGAAGACTTCCTGTTAGACTGCCTGACATCTCAACATTCAATCTCCCCCCGAATGCTTCAGTGGCTTGGCTGAAGTAACTGATCAGTCACGAAAGGAAGGGGCTGCCTGTGGCAGGTGAAATCACACAATTGCTGGAACGCTGGAGCGCGGGCGAACGTGCCGCGCTCGACGAGTTGACGCCGCTGGTTTATGACGAACTGCGGCGGCTCGCGGCCAGTTACCTGCGCCGTCATCGCGCGGGAGACTCGTTGCAACCGACGCTGCTCGTGCATGAAGCCTGGCTGCGGCTGGTGGATCAGGAGACTTCCGACTGGCAAGGCCGCGCGCAATTCTTCGGCCTGGCGGCGACGATCATGCGCGGCTTGCTGGTTGATCACGCGCGGGAAAGGCAAGCGGCCAAACGCGGCGGCCCAGCGCGAGATGACGAACCTTTGTCACTGAGCGTCGCCGAATTGGTCGGCGATGAATTGAAGCTGGACCTGCTCGCGCTCGACGAAGCTTTACAGCGACTTGCCCGCCTCAAGCCGCGTCACGTCCGCGTAGTCGAATTGCGCTTCTTCGGCGGGCTGACGATTGAAGAGACAGCGGCGGCGCTCGGCATTGCGACCGCGACAGTCCAGCGCGAATGGACATTCGCCAAAGCCTGGCTGCGCCACGAACTGAGCAAGTAAAAAGAACATCAAGTCAGAGGAAACTTCACGATGCAGACGCACGACCATTGGCAACTGGTCGAAGACATTTTTCACGCCGCGCTGGAACGCCCTCCTGCCGAACGCGCTGCCTATGTTGTCGAGGTCTGCGAGGTGCCCAGGCTACGAGAAGACGTGCAGGCTTTGCTTGCCGCACACGAACAGGCCGACGACTTTATGGAACAGCCGCTGGATGATGCCGCAGTGGATTGGCCGTCAACCGGCGGCGCAATCTCCCCCAACAGCTTCGCGCACTACCGCATGCTCTCGCTGCTGGGCAAAGGCGGAATGGGCGAGGTCTGGCTGGCCGAAGACACACAACTCGGTCGCAAAGTCGCTATCAAACTGCTGCCTGCCGAGTTCACGACGCAGCCTGAGCGCGTGCGACGCTTCACGCAAGAAGCTCGCGCGGCCTCTGCGCTCAATCATCCAAACATCATCACCATTCACGAAATCGGCGAGGCCGCGACAGCCGCCGGGAGCGCACACTACATCGTGACCGAGTACGTTGACGGCGAGACGCTACGCCAGCGTATGCAGGGCGTGTCTCAACCGATTGAGTTGCGGGAAGCGATTAACCTGACTTTGCAGATTGCCGCCGCGCTCTCAGCCGCGCACGAGGCCGGAATCACACACCGCGACATCAAACCTGAAAATGTCATGGTGCGCCGCGACGGAATCGTCAAAGTGCTGGATTTCGGCTTGGCGAAACTTCTGAGGGATGGGGGCGGAGGGATGAGGGATGAATCAGAAGCGGGAACTTCTACTATTCATCCCTCCGCACTCATCCCTCATCCCTCAACAATGCCCGGCATAGTGATGGGAACGCCGCGCTATATGTCGCCAGAGCAGGCGCGCGGAGAGAAAGTGGATCAGCGCAGCGACATCTTCAGTCTGGGCGTTCTGCTTTACGAGATGGTGACGGGCGAAGCGCCTTTCACCGGCGCGTCCGCCGCCGAGATCCTGGTCGCAATTCTTGAGCGCGAACCGCCACTTTCCGATCTTCCCGCCAAGCTCGAACGCATCGTCAGCCGCTGTCTGGCCAAGCAGCGCGAACAGCGTTATCCATCGGCGCAAGAGTTACTGGCAGACCTGAAAGACCTCGCCGCGCAGCTTTCCCAATCAAACCTAGCACAATCTGAACTGGCGCAATTTGAACGGGCTTCGCCTCGGCAAAATTGGAAAGCGCGTCGAAGTTGGCTGCCGTTCGTGTGGTTGAGTTTGTTGCTTGCCATCGGCGGATTTTTCACTTACTGGTTTTTTACGCCCGTCGCCGACCAGCCTATCGAATCCATCGCCGTGCTGCCGTTTGAGAACGAAAGCAAAAACAACGAAGCCGAATACTTGTCAGACGGCATGACCGAATCGCTCATCAACAGTCTGGCGCAATTGCCCGGCCTTGCGGTCAAAGCGCGCAGCACGGTGTTTCGTTACAAAGGCCGACCCGTCGAACCACAACAGGCCGCGAATGAACTGGCTGTGCAGGCGGTGGTGAGCGGTCGCGTCGTGCAACACGGCGCTGATTTGACCTTGTATTTGGCATTGGTGGACGGGCGTAACGGCAATCAACTGTGGGGCGCGCAATACGACCGGAAGATGACGGATCTGGTGGCGCTGCAATACGAGATTACCCGCGACGTTTCACGAAAATTGCAAGCGCGGCTGTCGGGCGCGGACGAACGGAAGCTGGCGAAAAACTACCCCGCCAACGCCGAAGCCTATCAGCTTTATCTCAAGGGGCGCTATCACGTACTCAAATTGACGCCGGCGGAAATCCAAAAAGGCATTGCGGCTTTTCAGGCGGCGCTTCAGCATGACCCAAACTATGCGCTGGCTTACGTCGGACTGGCCGACGCCTATCGCACGCAGGGACTCGCCCAGGAAATGCGCCCCACCGAAGTGTTTCCGCCAGCCAAAGCGGCGGCCAACCAGGCCATCGAAATTGACGATTCTCTCGCCGAAGCGCACGGCATCCTCGGTTACATCATCTTTTGGTACGATTGGGATTGGGCCGCCGCCGAAAACCAAATCAAACAAGCCCTGGAACTCGATCCAAACAGCGCGGACGCGCACCTCTATTTCGCGCAACTACTCTCAAATACCGGACGCCACGCCGAAGCGCTCGCTCAAATTAAACGCGCCCGCGAACTTGATCCGCTCAATTTGAGAATCAATGCGTTCGAAGCCCAATTTCTGATTCACGCCGGACGCGCCGGTGAAGCGATAGACAGCTTGCAGAAAACCTCTGAACTCGACCCGAATTACTGGTTCATTTATCAGCATGCGGCGAGCGCCTATATCGAAAAAGGAATGTTTGCCGAAGCCGCCGTCGCCGCGCGTAAAGGGCTGGAAAACTATCCCGCGAATTCCCGCCTGGTCTCATTCCTCGCCTACGCTTTGGCGAAGTCTGGCCGCCGAGCGGAAGCGCGCGCCGAGTTGGAAGCGTTATTAAAATTATCCACCAGGCGCTACGTCCCGCCTTACAACCTCGCGCTGATTTATCACGGCCTGGGCGAACGCGACCAAACGCTGGCGTGGCTGGAGCGCGGGATTGAGCAGCGCGACCCACGCATGACTTTTCTAAAAGTCGAACCGAAGTGGAATAATCTGCGCACCGACCCACGCTTTCAGGCTTTGCTGCGGCGCATCGGATTGCCGCAATGAGTTGAGGCAGTCTTTCAGTAACCCAAGAACATTCGACAAGGAACTTACCCATGCATAAATCAATGCTGTCTTTGCTGCCGTTTTGTTTGCTGTGCTTATTGACGGTGTTCGCTCAACCAGCGCCAACAGGATTTACTTCGTTATTCAATGGCCGCGATTTCGCTGGCTGGAAAATTCCCGAAGGCGACAACGGCCACTGGAAAGTTTTAGATGGCGTGCCAGTGGCCGTAATTGATTACGACGCCGAGAGCGAAGCGCCCAAAGACAAAAATCTGTGGACGGAGCGCGAATACGGCGATTTCGTCCTGCGCGTAGACTGGCGCATCAAGGAAACGCCTTACATCAATCCCAACGTACCCATCATCTTGCCCAGCGGTTTGCACAAAAAGAACGAACGCGGCGAAGAGATCAAAACCTCCGTGCCCGATTCAGATAGCGGCATCCTCGTGCGCGGCGGCAGCAAATCACAAATCAACATCTGGGGTTGGCCTACGGGGTCGGGCGAAGTGTATGGCTATCGCATGGACAAGGCGATGCCGCCCGAAGTGCGCGCCGGTGTGACGCCAAAAAAGAACGCCGACAAAAACATCGGCGAATGGAATACGTTTGAGATCACGATGCGCAGCGATCGGCTGACGGTGAAACTCAACGGCGAGACGGTCATCGAAAACGCCCAACTGCCCGGCATCGCTGCCAAAGGAAGCATCGGCTTACAACACCACGGCGGCAAACGCGACGGCAAGTGGAATAGTCCGCCAGCGCTGGTGCAATTCAGAAACATTTCGATCAAAGAGTTGAAATGAATTACCCGTAGACCGCGGATGACGCGGATGCGGCGGATTCTCGCGGATTTTTTATTGATCCGCGTTGATCCGCTGCATCCGCGTCATCCGCAGTCTATTGAATAAGGAGCCACAGCATGGAAAACGTAACACGCAGACAATTCACCGCCGCTGCGGCTTCGACCGCCGCGTTCACCATCGTCCCGCGCCACGTCTTAGGCGGAGCGGGTTACACGCCGCCCAGCGACAAGATCAATCTGGCTGTCATCGGTTTGGGACGGCAAGGCATGTTCGTGATGATGAACTTGCTGGCGCTGCCTGAAATTCAGGTCACTGCCGTATGCGATGTGAATCAAGGCAGCAAGGAATATGCTGAGTACAGCGATAACGCCACGCTCAAGGCGGCGCGGCAACTGTTAGGCGCAGGCTATGAAAATTGGGGCGAAGACTGGGCTTCGCCGGGCAGGGTACAACTGACCAAGAGCTTTTCGACCAGCATTGGCATCGGCGGACGCGAACCCGCCAAGCAACTCGTCGAAGCCTATTACGGTTCGCGCAAGGACATCGAAAACTATAAGGGATGTGCCGCGTATGCCGATTACCGCGAGTTGCTCGACAAAGAGACGGGCGTTGATGCGGTGTATGTGGCTACGCCTGATCATTGGCACGCGCCGATTTCGATAGCCGCAATGCGCAAGGGCAAGCACGTACTCTGTCAAAAACCCATGGCGCATTCCATCGGTGAAGCGCGCCGCATGGCTCTCGTCGCGCGCGAGATGAAAGTGGCTACGGCGTTGCCGGTGAACAATCCTTACACGCAAGGCAATCAACTCATCGCCGACTGGATTGCCGACGGCGCCATTGGCCGCGTGCGCGAAGTCCACAACTGGTCGGCTCGTCCTTACTGGCCGCAAGCCGTCGAGCGTCCGAAAGAAACAATGCCCGCCCCCGCGCATCTCAACTGGGATATGTGGGTAGGCCCCGCGCCGCTGCGCCCCTATCACAAAAACTATCAGCCTTTCGTCTGGCGCGGCTGGTACGATTTCGGCTGCGGTTCGTTCGGCGACATGGGCTGTTACAGTTTCGCGGGCGTATTCAAAATCCTCGGCCTCGCGCCGCCCACCGCTGTCGAAGCCTGTTCGGGCGAATCGTATGAAGAGACCTTCCCGCAAGCCTCGATCGTGTATCTCGATTTCGCTAAGGACATTCGCCTGTCGTGGTACGACGGCGGCCTGCATCCGCCCCGCCCCGCTGGCCTTTCAGATCAGGACGCGCGCCAGTTCCGCCATCGTCAGGAAGGCGTGATGTATGTCGGCGACAAAGGCTTCATCCTCGCCGGATTCAACGGCAACGACCCGCGCGTTTACCCGGCTTCGCCGAAATACGTCGCACCGCCGCGCCCCGCCAATCCAGCCGGAGCCGCGCCGCCA
This sequence comes from Acidobacteriota bacterium, assembly GCA_013140935.1. GTDB lineage: Bacteria > Acidobacteriota > Blastocatellia > RBC074 > RBC074 > JACPYM01. The sequence goes on along the minus strand of JABFSD010000126.1, from coordinate 3,580 downwards.
GCTCCACCACGCGAAGGCGCGATTGACGGATGGATCACTGCCATCAAAGAAGCCAAACCCGCACTCACCAATTTCGAGATTCAGGCTCCAGTCACTGAAGCGTTTCTGCTGGGTTGCATGGCGCAACGCCTGCCCGGCGAAAAGCTGGTGTGGGATACGGCGGCAATGAAGGTGGTGAATAGCGAGAAGGCGAATGGCTTGGTTGATCCGGCTTATCGCAGTGGGTTTGGGAGTCAATAGGGCTTGGTAACCAGTTCCACTGTTTCGTTAGACAATGTCAGGCAGCAAGCAGTCGCTCAATCTGCTTACGCATCGGTAAAATTTTTTCATCAGAGATGGTTGCCGAACCGCCATCCATCTCCACAGCTTTGTGAATTTGATTTATCAAGGTCGGCAACACCTCTGCTTCTACTTGATCGAACCACTGATCAATTTCAGCTTGTGCGCGCAGCAACAATTCTTTCTGTAATGGCGTAAGCATTGTCGGATCGAATGAGGTATCTGGCTTCTGACTCAGTGAGTCTTTCAAAGCCAAAGCCGAAGGCGTCATACCACCAAATTTCAAGTTCTTTTCCATGTTTCTCCCTCAATGCTTTTAACGTTTCTGCCGAAAGGGTGAGTTTTGCTGAATAAGCTTTCCCAGTTAAAGCCGTTGCTCCAACAACTCGCGCACCTTGGCTTTCAATATAACCTTTAAGATTTGCCAGTGTTCCGCCCTGTCCGATGAAATCGTCAACAAGAAAATATTCCTGCTCTTTTACTATCCCGTCAAATAAAGCAGGAAAAGCTAACCTATGATAACCGCTCGCTGCTGTATGAGTGACACGGTTGATTTGAATGATGCCAGCGGCGACGGGCAATTTCAGCCAACGCGACAAGAAGTTAGCGAGAACCTGTGGAATTGCATTAACGCCTGTACTTTCGAGAGCGTGGACTGGAAGCAAATGCGGCCTGACTTCCGCAAACCTTTCTCTCATTTTGTCTATCGCTTCTTTCGAGGTTGTCTCGAATGTAAGTACAAAAGCTGCTCCTTTATCACCTGCTTTGGCCGCTTCGTAAAGATAATGCTTTTTCACAACGGATTCCTCCGCGTGAATGATGACATCTGGGAAATCATTCCATGCCGTTCGTCGAAGAAAGGTTTTCACTTCCCTGAAAACCTCAGGGATGGGCGCGAGCTCGTTCATCTCATTTTCCTTCGTGCAGCCGCACAACGCGTCCTTCCCGCGCAGCCTCATACGCCGCCATCGCAATGCGAAAGGCGGCGCGCGCTTCCTGAATCGAAGCCGGTGAGGGCGTGTCGTTTTCTACGCATTCGATCAAATGGTTGAGCGGGAACGGTGAAGACGCGCCCATCAGTTCGGTGGCATCGCGTTCAAACGTCCAGTTGTCAGCGCCTGCCGCAAGTACGGCGCGGTTCGGCGAACGCAGGCCGTCTTCGATGATTTCGCCGTGCGTGCCGATGAGTTCGGTACGCAACACCGCGTTATGTTTGGGCGAAGGCCCGGTCACACGCGGAGCGTTGATTGTCCACGCGCCTTCGAGCGTAGCCACGATGCCATTCGCAAACGTGAACGTCGCCATACCCCAGTCTTCGACTTGCAACTCACGATGGACGAGGTTGGCCATCTTCGCTTCGACTTCGACTACTTCACTCGCAGCGAGCCAGCGCAGGAAATCTATCCAATAAATGCCTTCGTCTATGAAAGCGCCGCCGGGCACTTGCGCGGGGTCTACGAACCAGCCGGGCTGGCCGGAACGATACCAGTCTTCGGCGATAGACCAGCGCGCGGTTTGGTGCATCACGATGAGGTCGCCGATTTCGCCTGCGTCGAGGCGCGCTTTGAGTGCGGCGGATTGCAGCCGCTTGATGCCTTGAAAGGCTACGCACTTGACGTTGGCTTGTTCGACGGCGGCGACCATTGCGTCGGCTTGCTCGAGCGTCATCGCCATCGGCTTGCCGAGTACAATGTGCTTGCCCGCGCGCGCAGCCGCTATCGTCAACGCAGGCAATTCAGCAACAGGCGCGGCGAGGTGAACCAGATCAATCTCTTCGTGCGCGAACAGCTTTTCGTAATCGGCATAACCGCGCACGCCGAACGCCGCAGTGAATTCCGCGAGTTGCGCTGCGTTATGCCATGCGGCGGCGACCAGTTCGGCTTTGGGGTATTCGCGCAGCGCCCGCGCGAGGTTGTAAGCCGAATACCAATGTCCTAAACCCAGAATGGCTACGCGCCACTTTTTCGTCATGATTTCCCCCGCGATTTCTTTTGAAAAAACATCACGTACTCGTGCTTGAAAATATAAAAGCCGCCCGCCAGCGCACGATAACGCCAGATATTTTCGAGATTGCGCTTGGCGCGGTTGCCTTGCATGTCTTTGACGACGAGGCTTTTCAGCGTGTAACCGCGTTGCAGCACTTGTTGCATGCAATGAAAGCCCAACGGAATCCATTCGCCTGCTTCGTACATATCGCCGATCACCAGCACGAGGAAGCGGCCTGCGTCCAAAAAGCGATCCGTCAACGCCACGACCTGGCCGAAGCGTTCGGCGAAATCCTCAACCGTGTCGCAATTCGATAGATCGTGCTTGCCGTCCGAAAATTTGATGATCGAATGATAGGGCGGATGCAGCAGCGCAAGCTGTACGGACGACTTGCCCATTGCGCGCAAGGCTTCTGCGATGTGTGGCGCAGTCGTTTCGACGTTCGCGCTGTCGCCTTGCAAGACCGTAGTCGTCACGTCGTGCGGATTGGCTTCTTGTTCGATGCGCTGCCGAGTTTGTTTGGCGAGTTCGCGTTTGAGTTCGACGCCGAGGCCGTGACGACCGAGACGGCGGCATTCGATCAGCGAAGTTCCCGAACCGAGAAAGGTGTCGAGCACTACGTCGCCTTGCTTGGTGTAACGGCGCATCGCTTGATAAGGAATTTGCGGTACGAAATTGCCGTGATAATCGCCCGCGTGCGCACCACTGCGGTCGCGTTCGGGAATTTGCCAAAGCGAATCGGTGATGATGTCGTCGTATTCGCGCCAGCACGTCAGGTCTAGATCGTTTACGTCAGCGGTTTTCGTGCGCTTGGGTTTGGGCGTAACGGGGCGTTTGGGCAAACGGGAATCTCCTGAAAATTGGCAGGACAGGTTCGTAACCTGTCCGATGATTTTTTTCGGTAGGGCCGGTTGAGAACCGACCTTACGTGGTGATGGGGTTCAGTTGTCGTCCGAGATTATCTACGGTGACTTCCAGCGCGCGTGAAGTGACGCCTGCCGCCGCAAAGCGCGCCTGCATCTCGTCGGCAATCGCTGCGCCGTTCTCTAACACGAAAGCGATCATCGTCGAACCCGCGCCGCTGATGGCTACGCCCAGCAAGCCGGGGTGTTTGTCGGTTTCGTCGTTGAGTTTGAGTACGTCGGCGATGCCCGCTGCCAGCGGAGCGCGAAAGGGTTGATGCAAGCGGTCGCGCAGGGCTTCGTTAATCAGTTCAAAACGCTTTTCCGCCAGTGCTGCTTGCAACAAGGCCGAACGTTGCAGGTTATAAATCGCATCGGCGCGCGTAATCATCTTGGGCAACACGGCGCGCATC
>JABFSD010000145.1 GCA_013140935.1 Acidobacteriota bacterium | reverse complement strand
GTGCTGGTGAATCTGGCGAAAGTGAAACTCGCCGACTTGCGCGCCGTGCTGATCGAAACGTGGCGCGACGCGGCTTCAGCGGCGCAGCTCAAACTTTACGAAAGCGGTTCGCATCAACCGTCCGCTGCCGCACCGCTCGCCGCACCGCCCAAGACCAAAGCCGATGACCAAACCTTTCTGGCGCGCGCCCGCGCGATATGCCTCGCGCTGCCCGAAGCCAAAGAGAAAGAAGCCTGGGGTTCGCCCACCTTTCGCGTCGGCGAAGGCAAGATGTTTGCGATGTATGTGAACAATCATCACGGCGACGGAGAAATCGCGCTCTGGCTGAACGCTCCGCCGGGCGCGCAAGGCATATTGGCCGAAGCCGCACCCGACAAGTTTTTCATTCCGCCTTATCAGGGAAAATTCGGCTGGATTGGCGTGCGGTTGGATAAGACTGAGGATGACGAAATCGCTACGCACGTGCGTGCGGCTTATCGAATGGTCGCGCCGAAAAAGTTGTTGGCGTTGGTGGCTGAGTAAACCCCATCGCTCCCATCTCTGCTTTTTTCCGTGAGACTATTTCCCGGCACGTTGTTCCGCCATTTTGCGGAAGCGTTCTTTCATGATGTTGACGCGCAGCTCACTGTGCGGATGGGAGGCGACGAGTTTCTCTAAACTTGTCAAATATTGCGGCCCGAAGAATTGCCGCAACTCTTCGATCATCCCGCCGATCTTCGCCCAGATGGCAAAGAACTCGCCATTCGTATCGAAAAACAAATCTTTATCAATCGAGCCGTGATTGACCATCGCCGCCGCCATGTCCCAGTAACTCGTCGCCTGTCGAAAATAGGCATTGCGTTCGGGATGTTCGCGGTCGGCGAACAGCGCCTGCACATCGGCGGCGCTGGTCGGGAAGAATTCCATAATCACGAAATTGCGCGCCTTGCGCATCGTCTCGTCGGTGCGCAGTTCATACAGTTTCAAAATCAATTCCGCATCTTGTGCCGTAGCCATTGTTCCCGTTCCTTCTCCTGCCTCTTCTTTCTTCTGAAAGAAATGAATCAGCCACGAATTCAAACGCATTCGTGAAAATTCGTGTGAATTCGTGGCTGATAAAAAGTTATTTCATCGAAACGGCGCTATTGCCGACGCCTTCGAGATTAAGTTTGAGGTTCCAGTTTTGCTGCGACTTCATCATTTGATCCCACGTGACTTCTTTGCCGCTATAAGCCGCCGTCCGTCCCAAGATCGTCGTCAACGTCGTCTCAGCCCCTTGCTCGGTCTGATTGTCGAAGTTGCCTGACTTAATGCTCGCCACCATCGCCTGCATCTTGTTGATGTTGGCTTGATCCAAGTTTACCGGACCGTTGTAAGTGACGATGCCTTGATCTTTATTCGAGATGATCTTGGCCGGGCCGCTTTGCAACGTATCGGCTACGCCCAGCGAACCGAAGAAGCGTTCGCCCGATTGGCGGTAACCTTTGTTCTTGAACTGGTTCGAGTTGAAGCTGATGTGTACGTCACCCGGATAGGTGTAAGTCAGGATGAAATGATCCATGCAGAGATACTCCCCCGGTACGCCCGCGACTTCCTTGCGCAGCCCGCGCCCCGTCGTACCCGTCGCCTTAATCGGATGCGATTTCATCGCCCAATTCACGATGTCGAGAATGTGAATGTTTTGCTCGACGATGATGTCGCCTGACAGCGCCTTGTCGAAGACCCAGTTGCGCAAACGGTTTTCGAGGTTGCTCAAGCCTTCTTTCTCACGGCGATCCAAATCGTTCGTGTAGTAATAAGTCTGCCCCAACACGATGTCGCCGATTTCGCCTGCGTGAATCTTTTCGATCACCGTTTTGTATCCGGTGTCATAACGTTTCTGAAAACCTACGTGAATGCAGAGCTTGCCTCGTGCGGCCCTGCCCGCTTTGATGACGCGCTGCGCACCAGCTACGTCGGACGAGACGGGTTTTTCGAGATAGACGTGCTTGCCTGCTGCTACCGCCGCTTCGAGATGTTCGGGATGGAAATAAGGCGGACTGGTGATGAGCACCATGTCTACGTCTTTTGATTGCAGCAGTTTTTCATAAGCGCGCGCGCCGCGATGAATGTTCGTCGCCTGAATGGGGCTGTGGCCCTTTTCCGCGCCCATCTTGTCGAAGCGCTCTTTGAAACTCGCCAAGCGGTCATCGAATAAATCATGCAACGCCGTCACGCGCGTTTCGGTGTTTTGCACGAAAATGCCGGTGTCATAAGTGCCGCGTCCGCCGCAGCCAATCACGCCCAAACCCAGCGAAGAGTTGGCGGGGGTGCCGAAGACCGACGCAGCGGGTACGAACATCAGGCCGATGCCCGTGGCCGCCGAATTTTTCAGAAAGCCGCGCCGCGAAAGCGAAGCCGATTTGGTTGTTAGTGTTTTCATCATCATGTCCTCCATCTTTGGTAATTTGATTTGCCGTGCGAGCCATCACTTCCAACGCGTTCGTAGTTCCGCCTTCAGGCGGGTGGGTTCGCATACGCAAACGCCCGCCTGAAGGCGGAACTACGAACACTTTTATGACGAACGCGCTGGCCTCATAAAACGATCTATTCAAAAACTTGCGCGACTTCCACCCATTGTTTTTTCGTGATGTTAGGTACGCGCGCTTCTGCCGCCGGATAGCCCACCGGAATCAGCAAATATGGTTTTTCGTTTTTCGGTCGTTGCAATAGCTTCGACAAAAAGCCCATCGGGTTCGGCGTATGCGTCAACGTCGCCAGTCCCGCGTTATGCAAAGCCGCAAGCAACAGCCCCGTCGCAATGCCTACCGATTCGTTGGCGTAATAGTGCTTGAGCTTATGCTCTTTGCCGCTCGGTTCGACGATCAAACCGTAATCCTGTTTGAACACCACAATCAACCACGGCGCGATTTCGAGAAAGGGCTTGTGCCAATCGGTGCCGAACTGCTCCAACTCCTTAAGCCACGAATCGGGAAAGCGCCCGTGATAGTTCTCGTATTCCTCTTTCTCAGCGGCTTCGCGGATGGCGCACTTCATTTCAGCATTGCCGACGATAGCGAAACTCCACGGCTGTTGATTCGCACCCGATGGAGCCGTCGCCGCCGTCTTGATCGCCAACTCAAGCAACGCGAACGGCACCGGTTCATCGCTGAACTCGCGCACCGTGCGCCGCTGTTGCATCAACTCAAAAAATTCCTGTGCGCGCCGCTGCTGCTCATCAGGCGTCAACCGCGTAAAAGCCAACGCCGAAAATCCATGAATCGGGGGAATGGGGGCCGTCATTCAATTCCTCAAAGTGGCACAACGTAGCACAGACTTCAGTCTGTGAACGTAGCGTGGACTTTAG
>JABFSD010000514.1 GCA_013140935.1 Acidobacteriota bacterium | reverse complement strand
ACTCAAGTTGCAAGAGCAGGTGAAATTCACGGGCTATGTCGCTGACGAAGATTTGCCCGCGCTTTATTCGGGCGCGCTGGCGTTTGTTTATCCGTCGCTTTACGAAGGCTTCGGCTTGCCGCCGCTTGAAGCGATGGCCTGCGGTACGCCGGTGATTACGACCAACGTCACCAGCCTGCCCGAAGTCGTCGGCGACGCCGGACTCCTGCACGCGCCTGACGACACACACGCCTTAACCCAAGCGATGGCCACGCTGCTCGGCGATGCCGACGCGCGTCATCATTACAAACTGGCCGGTCTTGAACGCTCCCAACAATTCACCTGGGAACGCGCCGCCCGCGAAACCCAGATGGTTTACGACGAAGTTTTCACTTATTGGAATCGAAACAAGTGAAAAGCTCAGGAGTGAAAAGTGAAAAGTGAAAGGTGAAAAGTTTCTGCCCACTACTTTTCACTTTTCACTTTTCACTCTTAAGAGCTTTTCACTTTTCACTAACACCTATGAGCCGTCTCAGTGACTTTGGACACAATTTCAAACTGTTATTCGACCGCGATTGGGCGTCGCAATTTCTCGAACACGAACAAAAACTCGACACCCGCATCAACGATTTCGAGCAGCGCAACGACGTGCGTGCCCGCGCCTATGAACAGGCGTTCGACGAGCGTGTCGTCAGCCATGAGCAAGCCTTTGACGAACGAGTGCTGCGTTACGAAGAAGCGTTCGATCAGCGCGTAGATCGTTTTGAACAAACCAACCAGACGCGGATGGATGGTTATGAACACGCGGTTGACCTGCGGCTTGATGAGCGCGAAGAGGCTACGCGCAAGTGGCTGGAAGAGCGCCACGCCGCGCTCGACAAACGGCTCGACGAACGCGAAGAACTCGTAGACCAACGGCTCGATGTGTTTGAAGCCGCGCTGACCGAACGTCTCACGACGTTTGAAGAAGCATTGAATAAAAGCCTCAATCAATTCACCACTACGACCAGCCAGCGGTTGGATAAATATGAAACCGCTATCACCGAACGCCTGAATGATCGCGATGCCGCCGTGGACGAACGGCTCGACGAACGCTTCGCGGCGGAACAGCAAGCCGCTGACAAACGTGCTTCCGCCTACGAAACCAGTCTCGATCAACGTTTTGACGAACGTTTTACGACGTTTGAAAAACGTGCCGACACGCGCTCTGGAGAGTTGGAAATCCATCTCGACCAACGTTTCGACGAACGGATGATTGCCGTCGAAAAACTGTCGGACGAACGCACTGCGCGCTTCGAGTTGCAACTTGACCAGCAGTTAGACGAACGCTTCGCCACACTCGACCAACGCAGCGATGAACGCCTGAACGCCCTCGAAACACGCGGCGAGTCGCGCCTGGCCGAATTGATGCGCACCTTTGAAGTGAGGTTCGATGAAAGGACGCATGCGCTGGAAGTGCGCGCCGATGGCCGCTTAAACGCACTCGACAAACATCTCGATGATCGTTTCGTGCGATTGGAAAAAACCGCCGACACGCGCATGGAAACCCACGAGCGGCGCGTGGACGGCAAGCTCAAAACCAACCGCGAAGACCTCGTAGATCGCACCGATGTGATGTTGCAGCTTTTCGAGCAACGTCTGGACGAACAGCGCCGCGCGCTTCGCCACCTGCGCGAACAACTCGCGCCACGCAAATCATCACCGAAAGAAGCAGTTGCGACAGAGCCTTTGCCTGAACTCCCCGACCTTAAAGATGTTTTGCAGGAAACGCCCGCCGGACAAGTGCAATCCTTCCGCAAGCTCGCCGAAGGCTATCATCCGCTGCCTGCCCATAAATTGCCGAAAGCCGAAACCGCGCTTTATCACCGCATCCTAGACTGGAAAAAAGTCGCGCACGAAGGGCTAACCGATTTCACACCCGACGAAAAAGAAGTGGTTGATTACGTGCTGAGTTTTATCAGCGACGCGGCGGAGCGGCATTACGTGATGCAACACATGCGGCGTTTTTTGAGTACGCTCGAACGCATCCCGCCGCCGCAACGTTCGACCGACCGCTTGCTCGAACTCGGCAGCCTGCTGCATTACGTTCCGGCGTTGAGCAAATACACCGGCTATCAAATCGTCGGCGCAGATTTCTGGGAAAGCGACGAAAAGGTTTCAACCGAAACGCTCAAACAGGTAAAAGGCAAAGACGTTCATCAAGTCGAATTGAGCAACTTCAACGTCGAAGCCGACAAGTTCCCTTATCCCGACCAACACTTTCGCGTCGTGCTGTGTTGCGAGTTGATCGAGCATCTGCAACGCGACCCGTTGCACATGCTGTGGGAATGCAATCGCGTCTTGCAGGACGACGGTTTCCTTTTGCTGACGACACCGAACATTGCCAGCGCGCGTTCTATCGAAGGGTTATTGATTACCTGTTCACCTTATCTGCTGTCGCAATACAACCGCGAAACGCCGGTAGATCAGCACAATCACGAATACGCGCCCTATGAAGTCGGCGTCGCTCTCGCCGCCGCTGGCTTCACCGTCGTCGCGCTCGAAGCCGAAGACGTATGGTTACGCTCGAATCCGGCGATCATCGAATTGCTTGCGCAGCTCGAGATTTCGACCGATTTGCGCGGCGACAATCTATTCGCGTTGGCGCGCAAGACGAGTGCGCCGATTGAGCGGTTTCCGAAAGAGCTTTATGTCCAATAAGGGTGCTGAGAGTCATGGAAACGATGAGAGTTATAGGAATGCGAGCCTTTCCGTGGAAGATGAGCTTTCAATGTCGCCAATGGTTTATGACCACGATGAAACGGCATCGCTGAGTTTGACCGTTCCGTCGGATGCGCACGACCAACGCCTGGACCTTTATCTCGTCGCACAAATCAATACGGCCAGCCGTTCGGCCATTCAACGCGCCATCAACAACGGCAGCCTTACCGTCAACGGACAAATCAAAAAGCCCAGCCATCGTTTAAGCACAGGCGAAATCATCGCGGGCCTTGTTCCACACGCGCCGCCCATCGCCGCGCAACCCGAAGCCATTCCGCTCGACATCGTTCACGAAGACGACGCTGTCATCGTCATCAACAAACCCGCTGGCATGGTGACGCACCCCGGCGCGGGCGTGGTGTCGGGTACGTTGGCGAATGCGCTGGTCTATCACTTACAGCAACAGGCGCATGCGTTGCCCAAACGCGGCGGAAGCTCGCGCCCCGGCATCGTTCATCGGTTGGATGTCGGCACGTCCGGCTTAATCGTCGTCGCCAAAACCGATCTCGCGCATTTGCGCCTGTCTGAACAATTCGAAGCACGCACCGTCCACAAACGCTATCTGGCATTGGTGTATGGCGCGCTCCAGGAAG
>JABFSD010000202.1 GCA_013140935.1 Acidobacteriota bacterium | reverse complement strand
TTTTGCCAACACGAAAGAGGCACAAGCGCGCGGGCTGAACGCTTCGAGCTTTTCGTTTAACGTGCCCGGCGGACGCTGCGAGATTTGTCAGGGCGACGGCACGGTCACGGTCGAGATGCAGTTTCTCGCCGATGTCGAACTCGTCTGCGAAGAATGCAAAGGCACGCGCTTTAAGAGTACGACACTGGATGTGCGCTATCGCGGCAAGAACATTCACGAAGTCCTCAACCTCACCGTCCGCGAAGCCATCGCCTTCTTCCAACCCGAACCGCGCATCGCTGCGAAACTGAAAGTATTAGACGACGTAGGGCTTGGTTACTTACGGCTCGGCCAATCGGCGACGACGCTCTCCGGCGGCGAAGCCCAGCGCGTCAAGCTCGCTTCTTACCTCACGAAAAAAGCAGGCGATCAATCGCTATATATTTTCGATGAACCGACGACAGGCTTGCATTTCGACGACATCAACAAGTTGCTCACGGCTTTCAGAAGATTGCTCGAAGCAGGCGCTTCACTCATCGTCATCGAACACAATCTCGATGTCATCAAAACGGCTGACTGGATCATTGATCTCGGTCCCGAAGGCGGCGTAGGCGGCGGCGAAGTGGTCGCGGTGGGTACGCCAGAAGACATTATGAAAGTCGCGGCGTCGCATACCGGAAAATTTCTGAAACAACACTTGCAACGATGAACGACGAGATTAACCAACTCGCACGCCGCATCTGGGATTACATGCACTTGCATCACACGCTCGTGCCCAGCGACTTGATTCTCACGCTCGGCAGCAACGACCTGCGCGTAGCCGAACACGCCGCTGATTGTTATCTCAAAGGACTCGCGCCCTTGCTGATGTTTTCAGGCAACGTAGGCGTCCTCACGCGCGGCGTCTTCGCTAAACCGGAAGCCGAATTATTCGCTGAAGCTGCCATCAAGAAAGGCGTACCGCGCGCAGCCATTCTCTGTGAAAGCGAATCAACCAACACGGGCGACAACATTCGTTTCAGCTATCGTTTGTTGCAAGAACGCGGCATCCAGCCGCAAAGCATCATCCTCGTGCAAAAGCCCTATATGGAACGCCGTGCTTACGCGACGTTTATGAAACAATGGCCTGCCGCCGAGAAACCTGAAGTGTTGGTGACTTCGCCGCCACTGGCTTACGAAAGTTACGCTGACGACTTGATGCCGAAAGAGATGTTCATCAACGTGATGGTCGGCGATCTGCAGCGCATTCGTGAATATCCGAAGCTGGGTTTTCAGATCGAACAGGAAATTCCGGCGGAGGTTTGGCGGGCGTATGAACGGTTAGTAACGCTTGGTTTCAACCAGCGCCTGCTTTAGTAATACGAATTGCAAGATCGGCCAGCCCTTCTCATTTTTTCGCCAACACGACCGGCGCATTCTCCGCGCCCAGCACTCTGCCGAAAAAGCCGCGCACTTTGGCGTAATCCGCTACGGGAATCGTCGCGGCTTGCAACACCAGCGCGCGTTTGAAATGCAGGTAGCCGTCCTTGATTTCCCACGACGCAGCGTATTTCCCAAACGATTCGCTCAACTCGATGCTGTCAGGCATTTCGTCCGGCTCAAAGCCTTCGGGCAACTTGATGCGCGTGGTTTCTTTGAAGGCCTGCGATTCCAGCACCACGGGATGCTTGCGCGTTTCTTTGGCGAGGTAAGGCGTCTCGCCGCGCGAGATGGGCGCGGCCTTGAACATCAGCAATCTGCCCCGCATGGATTTGGCATAACCCGGCGTTTTGAATTCGACCTCAAGGGCGAACTTGCTGGCGGCGGCATCATCAGCCGGCGCGACTTTGCCGATGGTCGAGCCGGGTGCGTTGCGCGCGATCCAACGTTCGGTCAGCTTGACGTATTCGCTTTGCGAAGCCTTTTTGAAATAGCGGCGCTCGGTCACGGCGGATTGTCCCGTCGAGTTTTCTTTGAGCGTAACTGACAAATTGCCTTCGATGTCGAGTGTGCCTTCGATGGTGCGTTCGAGTTGATTGGCTTCGGGCGGCGTGACGGGCATCTTGACGAGATCGCCGTTTTCCGCTGAACAAATCAACGCCCAACTGCCTTGTTCGTGATCGGGCAAGTCGCCTACCTGCGTGTTTTCATCGGTCGGATCGAAAATCAACAAGCGGCCCAACGTCGGATGTTTGATAACCGTCGCGGCTTCGGTCGCGTCGGAAACTTTGACCGCGATGATGCAATGATTGAATTGATGCGGCGAAGGCCATTCCTGCCGCACGTAAGTCGGATCACCTGAAAAAATCGCTACGGGATGAGCCTCAATGCCGACGGCCTTGAGCATGGCACGCATAAGGTTCGCCTTGTCTTTGCAGTCGCCGTAATTCTTGGCGAATACGTCAATGGCAGTATGCGGGCGATAGCCGCCGCCCCGCGACGTATCAATGTTGATCGAAATGTAATTCACGCTTTGCGCGTACTTGCCAATCACTTTGATCTTTTCGTATTCGGTCTTGGCTGTCGCCGTGAGTTCGCGCGCTTTAGCGATGAGGGCTTCGTTGGGTGTCACTTGCGTCGCGTGCAATTCGCTCGAATAACGCGCCACGTCTTGCCACGTAGCGAACGTCCGCAACGGCGTCGCTTTGCCAGTCGGCGGAATCAAATTCACCACCAGACGCGGCGCGAGATTGCTGAAACTCGGACTCGCGGGTTCGTCTTCGAGATAAGGCAGATCGCGCAATTCCCACGTATAGCTGGTGCCGTTCACCGTCGGTTCGATCTTGGCGTGGTTGAAGGTCACGCCTTCAGCGCGCCAGCCGGCGGGCAAATTCAAAACGAAGCGCGATAACGCGACGGGATTCTGCGCCTGAAAACTGAAGGCCTGTTGCGAAAACACCGTGCGCTCTTCGCTCACCGATTCAAAGCCAAATACGGAACCTGCTTCGGCGTCATCGGCGGCTTCAATCACGCGGACTTTGTGTTCGTTATAAATGTCGTTGTCTACTTCGGCGATTTCCATCGTCTGTTGCTTGCCATAGGCCTTCACCTCACCCGTCGAACGAATCAGCCAGGCTTTCAACTCTTTCACCTTGCCGCTTTCGGTGTTGTAACCGACAAGGGCGTGGGCTTCGCGACGGCCTTCGCGGCTCAGGATGCGCACGGCGCGAAAGGTGGTTTCGGTGATGCGTCCGTCTTCTTCGACGGTGATGCGTTGCTCTTTGTGCAAGACGACGGCTTTGGCTTCTTGCGGATAAGTCGCGGGCGGCGTGGCAGCGGCTTGTTTCAACCAAGCGGGAGCTTCGTCACCAATGGCGAAAACGTTCAGCGAGCAAAGGGCCAGGAAAAGGAAAGTATTCAGGAATCGGTTGCGCATAAGGA
>JABFSD010000208.1 GCA_013140935.1 Acidobacteriota bacterium | reverse complement strand
ACCTTGTCTTGTACTTTTTCCCATACGTCGTTGGGCGAGATAACTTCGATGGCGAGGTCGGGCGCAATCGTCCATTTGCCGTAAGGTACGCCGTCAGCCGGGATGCGTTCGCGTGAGAGGAAAGCCAGGTCAGGCAGCCGCTCCTCTGTGCCAATCAGAAACGTCGTGTCGGGGCTGTAAATGTCGCCCAATTCATTCTTTTCGACAAACATTTGCAGCCTAGCTCCCAGCCGCATAATCGTACGTCCGTGCATTCCGCCCGCCATTTTGACCTCCTTGCGACCGTTGAACGTTTCGAAGTCATATTCTTCGTTGACAGCTTGAGCGACTGCTAATTCGGCAACTGCGGTCATAAGACTTTCCTCCTGAAGCGGCGCGATTTTATCCGTCGGCGTTGATCTCAGCAATTATCTTTCGATCACTTCTTCTTCGGCACCGCCTTCACAAACGTATCGCGCCATTCATTCAACCAGCGGCGCGTACCTTCGGCTTCTTCGTGCTGTCCGTGGTCGAGCAACACGGTGATGTATTTGGTCAGCAACTCGCGCAGGTTTTGTTCATCCGAGGCGTCAACCGGTTCGATGGCGATGTCGGCGGCGCCTTTGGCGAGGCGGCGTTTGAGCGCGTCAATGTCCAAGCCCATCACTTCGTCGGTCTTGAGATAGACGATGCCGCCCGTCATGCCTGAACAGAGCCAGGGGCCAGGGTCGCCGAACACGAGGCCGCGTCCGCTGGTCATGTATTCAAACGCGAAGCCCTTGATATTCGCGCGCGAAGCGATGCAGCCCAGATCATCGCGCAGCGGTTCGGTCAGCTTTCCCGCTACGATCAAGTCAGCGCCTGAGAGACGAATGCCCAGCCGCGAATCGGCGTCGCCTTGCACGATCAACGTGCCGCCTTGCGCGCCGTAAGCGAAGCACTTGCCGACCGAGCCGTCCACGCGAATGCCGTCGTGGTTGAGTCCTTTGAGGACGGCGATGGTTCCGCCGCAGGTGGATTTGGCCGCGCTGTCTTGCACGCCGCCTTCGACGATGATGTCGAGCGTATCAATGTTGTAAGCGCCCAAGCCGTTGCCCGCGATAGAGCCTTCGGTCAGATGCAACACGGCTTTGCGGAAGTGCGCGGGCAGCTTGCCTTGCGCTTGCGCGCGCGCGAGCTTGCCTGACAGATGCGTGCCGAGCGAACGATCCATCGAAGTGATTTTGTCGTCTTCGAAAATCGCAATCGCCTTGCCCGCTTCGATCAAACCGTAAACCTCATCCGTAATCATCTTCGTCATAGAGGTGCGCGGACGATGCGCGCGGCCTACGTTGTCTTCGCGCAGTTCTTCGGGCTGGTAAGTCTCAAAGGCCTTTTCGTTATCGAGCAAATCACCTAAATCAATATCGCCGATGCCGCGCGTTTGTTTCATCAGGTCGGCGCGGCCTACGAGGTCTTGAGTTTTGTGGAAGCCCAAGCGCATCGTGACCAAGCCGATTTCATTGATGACGTGCGAGAAGAAATTGACGAGGCCATCCACCGACTTTTGATAATCGCGCGGCGTATATTTTTTCGCGCCGCCTTTCTTCGCTTCTTCTTCGGTTTTGAAATGCGCCGTGATGCCTACGTGGCAGGTGCCAGTGTTGCATTCGCGGCAACTGGTGCAACCGACCGCCGCCATCGCCATCGTGCCGAAGCCTACGCGGTTAGCTCCGAGCAACATGAGTTTGACTACGTCGGTGCCGGACTTGATGCCGCCGTCGGCCCAGATTTCTACGCGATTGCGCAAGCCCGCTTGGGTGAGCGCGCGATGCGCGGCTTTGACGCCGACTTCGACGGGCATGCCTACGTGACGGAGCGCGTGCTTGCGCGCCGCGCCGGTTCCGCCGTCGTATCCGCTAACCGCGATGATGTCGGCGTGCGCTTTGGCGATGCCGGTCGCAATTGGCCCGATGTAAGGCACCGAAGGAATCTTGACCGAAATGCGCGCGTGCGGATTCGCCGTCTTGAGTTCGGCGATCACTTGCGCGAGGTCTTCGATGGAATAGATGTCGTGATTGTTCGAGGGCGACAGCAGATCAATGCCCTGAGGCGTGTGCCGCGTTTTGGCAATCAGTTCAGTAACTTTCATGCCCGGCAAGTGTCCGCCTTCGCCGGGTTTTGCGCCTTGCCCGATTTTGATTTCGAGGAAGTCAGCGCAATTCAGCAGATGGATGTTCACGCCGAAACGACCGGAGGCAATCTGTTGGCCGCGATATTCTTTATACTTGCCGATCATATCGGGAATCTCGCCGCCTTCGCCGTTCATGGCGACGATCTTGAGACGCTTGGCTCCTTCGGCGTAAGCGCGAAACGTCGTCTCGCCTTGCGAACCGAGCGACATCGCCGCGATAAAAATCGGCGCGGCGTGATGTCCGATTTTGGTGTCGGCGTAATTGCGCGTCACGATGGCGCGTTCGTTGAGATCAAGCAGATGCCGCAACGAGACGGGGTTTTCGCGTTCGATCTCTTGCAGCTTCGCCGTGAAGTTTTCGTAACTTTCCTCTTTGCGCGCGACCTTGCCAGCGGCGCTCCAAACATAAGGCTGGCGGCGGTATTCGCGCGCCATGCCTGCGGTGCTGGCGGGATTTTTTGACGTAGCCGCTTTCTCAGCTTGCGCGCGGCGCGTGACCAAACGATTGCGCGTTTCCTGATCGAGTTTCGCCACCGTCAAACCGGCTTCGTCAGAGCCGCAGTAATTGCGAATGCCAAAGATGTTTGCCATTTCGTTCGACAAACCAATCGAAGCGAACAAGCGACCGTAACCGTCAACTTCGTGAATGCCCATCGTAGACATGACTTTTTCGATGCCGGTGTGTTGCATCATGAAAAGGCTGCGCAAGGCTTTCTTCGCGCTGTCTTCGTCAATCGCATCGCGCAACGCGACTTCATACATCGCGTAAGGATTCACTGCGTCGGCTCCGCAACCAATCGCAAAGCACAGGTCGTGCAAGTTACGAATCTGGCCTGACTTCAAAACGATGCTGCACTGGCGGCGCAAACTTTCATTCGTCGGCGTGTCCGTCAAAGTATTTGGCAAAGCCAGTTCTTCGTTGCCGCTGCCGGTCGTGAATTCCGCCGTGACGGCGCAACCCGAAATCGAAAGCTGGGCTTTGTTGTTCAAGGCTTGGTCTACGACGGCGAGCGCGAGGTGCGCGTCAACAAATAGCTCGTAATCTTCAAAGCCTTTCGAGTCGTCGAGAATCAACACGGTCACGCCCGAAGCAACGGCTTCGCGCGATTGTTGCTTGATGCGTTCGAGCGCGTCGGCCAGCGTTTCACCATCGTCGTAAGTCAGATCAATCGTCCGCGCAGTTAAAC
>JABFSD010000267.1 GCA_013140935.1 Acidobacteriota bacterium | reverse complement strand
CTACAACCCTGAGCCGCCCAAGGTTGGCGTGCGCCGCGCGATTGCGACAGACCCGCTGCCTGACACGTTATTCAAACCGGCTTCGGCGTTGCGCCACGGCGCATATAAACTGTTGCACGATTATGAAACCGGTCGAGACGAACTTTACGACCTGCGCAATGATCTGGGCGAGTTGCGTGATTTGGCGGCGGTCAATCAACGCTTGACTGCCACCTTGCGCCAAAGGCTCGACGCCGCGTTGAGGCGCGTCAAGGCGCGCAGGCCGAGCAAGAATGAGCAGTTCCAACCCTAACTTTCGCTATGAAATCTTTTTACTCAATGATGTTACGTGGCCTGTTTGTTGCTCCCCCCTCTGACAACTTTGCAGCGCCGGAGGCGCGACCGGACATTAGCCGGTGGTGCAGCGCAGCGAAACCACCGGCTAATGTCCGGTCGCGCCTCCGGCGCTGCATGACGCGCAACATCCATTATTCAATTCTTCTTCTTGTGGTAACGATATTTGCGGCAAGCCTCTTGGGAACCGCCACACGCTTTGACAGTGTGCGCGCCCAAGCTGCGCCCGCGAGTTTACAACAACTCAAATACAACCATCCCGGCCTCGCCGTTGATCTTGGCGTAGGCCTATGGGCGTGGCCGGTTCCGTGGGATGCCGACGGCGACGGCGATTTCGATTTGCTGGTTTCGTGTCCCGACAAACCATCGAACGGCGTTTGGTTTTTTGAGAATGCGACGGGCGATACAGCGAAAAATAAAATGCCGGTGTTCAAGCCCGCGCGCCGCTTGAGCGCGACGCGGCATTACGTGATGCCGAGTTATGTGAACGGCCAAATGCGTGTGCTGACGCCGGGGCAGGAATACGCGAACTTTGCCAAGCAGGGTTTGCAGGAGCCGACGACGCTGCCCGTAGACGCAAAGTTTTATCAACCGGAAGGCAAACAAACCAAAGGGCCGAAAGTCCGTCACAACCAATGGCGTTACGTAGATTACGACGGCGACGGCGCGCTCGATCTCATCACCGGCATCGAAGACTGGAGTTGGTACGGTTGGGACGATGCGTGGGATGCCAAAGGCGAATGGATGAATGGCCCATTGCATGGTTTCGTGCTGTGGCATCGCAACACTGGCACGAATGAAATGCCGCGTTATGCCACGCCCGTGAAGCTCGAAGCCGCCGGCCGACCGATTGACGTATTCGGTTGCCCTTCACCGAACTTTGAAGACTTCGATGGTGATGGCGATCTTGATTTGCTGTGCGGCGAGTTTCTCGACGGTTTCACTTACTTTGAAAATACCGGCTCGCGCACGCAGCCGCGTTATGCCGCAGGGATTCGCTTGCGCGATGGGCGCGGCCAACCGCTCACAATGGATTTGCAAATGATCGTGCCCGTCGCGTTTGACTGGGACAAAGACGGCGACCGCGATTTGATCGTAGGCGACGAAGATGGCCGCGTGGCTTTTATCGAAAACACCGGCAAGCGGCATAAAGATCATTCGCCGATCTTTGCGCGTCCGGTTTATTTTCAGCAGGAAGCCGATACGTTGAAGTGCGGCGCGTTGGCGACACCCGTCGGCGTTGATTGGGACGGCGACGGCGATCAAGACATCTTGAGCGGCAATACGGCGGGTTACATTGAATTCTTTGAAAACCTGAGCGGCCCGCGCGTGGCGGCTCCTAAATGGGCCGCGCCGCGCCGCTTGCAAGTGAACGGCAAAACCTTCCGCATTATGGCCGGGCCGAATGGCAGCATTCAGGGACCCGCCGAAGCGAAGTGGGGTTACACGACTTTGAGTGTGGCTGATTGGGACGGTGACGGGCTGCCCGACATCGTCATCAATTCCATTTTGGGCCGCGTCGAATGGTTGCGAAATATCGGCACGCGCAAGGCTCCGCGCCTCGCTGCGCCGCAACCCATCGAAGTCGAATGGCAAGGCGCGCAACCGCATCTGGCTTGGGGTTGGTTACGTTCGCAAGGCAAGGCGCTGTTGACGCAATGGCGTACGACGCCGGTCGTGACGGACTGGAATAAAGACGGCTTGCTTGATTTGTTGATGCTTGATCAAGCGGGCTATCTGGCTTTCTTTGAACGTGCGAAACGTGAGGGCAAGTTGGTTTTGTCGGCTCCGCGTCGTGTCTTGCAAGGCGAGAATTTTTCTGTCACCAACAGCCGCCACAATATCGTAGACGCTAACGCAGGCTTGATAAGGCTAAATAACGGCCTCGCGGGCGCAAGCGGACGGCGCAAACTTTGCGTTACTGATTGGGATGGCGACGGATTGCTTGATCTGTTCGTCAATTCGGCCAATGCAAACTTCTTGCGACAAACTGCTGCGCGTGACGGCGCGTGGCATTTCAAAGACATGGGTTTGCTCGTCAACGAAAATATCGAGGGCCATGACGTAAGCCCTACGACGGTGGATTTCAACAGTGACGGCCTGCCCGATTTTCTGGGCGGCGCTGAGGACGGGCGGATGTATTACTTGCGCAATCCGCAAACTCGCTAACCATCACTCTTTTACGAATGGAGGTCACGCAATGAATCAATTTACTCGTCGGCACTTTTTGCGACAGACCGCAGCGGCAAGCGCCGTGGCCTTGGCTCCGGCCATCGTGCGCGGACGCAATCTGAACGACAAACTCAATCTGGCAATCATCGGCGCGGGCGGACGCGGCGCAGCTAATCTCAAAGGCGTCGCGTCAGAAAACATCGTCATCCTTTGCGACGTCAACGAAGAAGGCATCAACGCTGCCGCGCAAAAATATCCGAACGCGCGCAAACTCACCGACTTCCGCAAAGTTTATGACCACGCCAAAGAATTCGACGCGGTGGTTGTCAGCACGGCGGAACACACGCATGCGTTCGCTACGTTGCCCGCGTTGCAACTGGGCAAGCACGTCTATTGCGAAAAGCCGCTGACGCACAACATCTGGGAAGCGCGCGTGATTCGTGAAGCAGCGGCGAAAACCAAAGTCGCTACGCAAATGGGCACGCAGATTCACGCGGGCGACAACTATCGCCGCGTAGTCGAGTTAATTCAGTCGGGCGCAATTGGCGCGGTCACCGAAGCGCACGTTTGGGTAGGCCGCGCGTGGGGCCGACACACCAACGAAGCCGAATCGAAGGAAGCCAAAGACATTGTGTTCGTGCAGGAACGCCCGGCGAAAGCTGACCCGGTGCCTGCGACATTGAATTGGGATTTGTGGCTGGGGCCTGCGCCCAAACGCGATTTCAACAACGTCTATTTCCCCGGCCCGAAATGGTATCGCTGGTGGGATTTCGGCAACGGTACGATGTCAGACTTGGGCAGCCACTGGATTGATCTGCCGTTCTGGGCGTTGAAA
>JABFSD010000389.1 GCA_013140935.1 Acidobacteriota bacterium | reverse complement strand
CTCATAATCACGATCTCGCCGCGCGCAACGCCATCTCGCAACTCAGCACGCGACACCATTGTTGCTCAAAAGGAAAACTCGCCTGTTGCGAAGCCGTCAAAAACGCCTTGAGCGCATCAGCCGACAACACTTCGCTCAACCGCATTCGTTCGGGCGCGAGCAGGTCTTGCACCGCAGCCTCACGCCACAATTGCACGCGCGCCGATTCGCGCGTAACGCCGCCCGCGGCTTTTACCGGACGGCCTAAAATCTTCCAGCCCTTCTGCCAAACCTTTGCGCCATAACTCGTCACCAATGGCGCGAAGCGATGAAAATTCGTCAGGCCGAACGGTTCTGCCGGATAACCATGTTCGAGCGGCGCAGCGGCCAGGCGTGGTTGCAACCGTTGCAACATCGCGCGTACCAGCAGGCTGCGTTGGCGTATGCGCGGCGTGGCCTGCAACATCACTTCCAACGCCGGACGCAACATGAACGGCGACAAACACGGACGCAGTTGATCGGTCGCGCTGGCGATGCGTCCCTGCCAGCGATGCATGCGCAATTGCAAATAGGTGTTGTCCATTTGCAACGTATTCGGCTTGTCACTCAACGCGGCATTCGCGCGCCCGATCATCGCGGTGAAATGTTCGATCAGCCGCGTCGTCGCCGCTGCGTCAAACAACTGCGGACTGTTCGGATCAATCACGTAACGCCCCGCCGCCACCTTGCGCGCATCGAGCGGTTCATTCGCTCCGGTGCGCGGCAAGAGCAATTCCCACCAATAGCCACGCGCCACTTCGCCGAACGAGCCGTTGACGCTCAAGTCGAACTCGTGCGCGTTGCGCCAATGCACAGGCAACACGCCCAAGCCGTATTCAACACAATCAAACTCGCCATCAGTCAGGCCGAGCGCGTCCTGCACTTTGTCAAAGCTGACCGGCGCATCGCTCAAATCCACCGGCGTATGGCGCTTGCCCGTGATATGCGAAAGCTGCTCGGCGACGACTACGTCAGGCCGACCGGGAGCGCCCGTCACCGTCGTTTCAAAATCCATCCCCGCACTCAGGAACGAAGCCGCCAAAGCGCGCGAGTCATATCCGCCCGTCAAATCGCACAACAAGCGCGGCGTTATCTCTCCCACCCGGCTCGCGCCTTCGATAATGGCGGAGCTGAACGCTTCGACCGCTTCGTCGCCGTCATATTTGTTCGGCGTTAGTTCGCTCAACGACCAGTAACGATTGCGCGCGATCTGTTTGCCTTCGCTGAACTGATAAATGCTCGCCGGTTCGAGCTTGCGCACGTCGGCGTAAAAGCTGCGGTCTTCATAAACGACGCCTGTGCGAATGAATTCCTCGATGCCCAACGCATCAGGCTTGGCTTCAGCCAGCTTCGCTAACACGAGTGACGAACTCGCCAACGCTACGCCTTGCGGCAACACGCGCATAAAAGCGTGACGGCTGCCGATCAAATCGGTGATGACATAAACCGTTTGCGAACGCACCGCACCAATCACGATGACAAAGAACCCGCTCAAGGCTTGCGCCAGTGCTTGCGCGCCGTGTTGCAAAAAAGCCGCGAGCAATTTGGTTTCCGCACCTGACGCAAAACCTTCCCGATGAAACCACGTGCCAACGACGCATAACCAGTTCCCTGCCGCATCTTGCACGAGCGGCGCGCCTGAACCGTTGCGCCGTGCAAAACTCGCCGCATGCGCATACGCCGTGACGGCTTCGCCCGTCGGCGTCAGGTTTTTCAGTTGTCGAATGGCGGTGCAACCACGCGCGAAAACTTCTGTGAGGGAAGCCGCGTCAGGCCGCTGCACCAGCGTTAAAAAATTTCCCACAAATAACTTTTGTTAAATACGCTCACGTCTGCTTGCCATTGCGTTTACCGTTATGCTCGCCGTTGACTGTACGGTTGATCGAACGGTCTACCACAAAACGAGCGGTGATTTGCGGCGCGTATTTCAACCCGACCTGCAACAGCGACCATTTGAATTTGCGCCGATAGACGTTTGCCAACGCCAGATATTCCGACGCGCCAGCGTAATCCTGTTCCTGCAATTTATCGCGATAAAGATGCCAGTTGAGCGTCGCTTCCGATTCGCCGAATTCGCGCTCGGCCGCCGCCCGTTCCGACGCGGTCAACTCGCCACCGGCCAGCACTTTTTCGAGTACCTTCATTTTGTTGAGGTAATGCGTAATGCCCGTGTTGGAAAGCGAATCGTGACGGAAGCGATATTTCACCAGCATGGTAGCGGTAAAGCCAAAACGGCTACCCTGTTTCAACAACCGCAGCCACAAATCGAAATCTTCGGACGAACGCAGCGACTCATCGTAACCGCCCACCGCCAATACCAGCGCGCGGCGCATGGTCGCCAAACCGAAAACGCCGCTTTCGCGCGCCAGAATTTTTTCTACTGTGATGGGCGGATTGGGCGGGAAAACCGATTGAAAGTCGCGCCCGTCGAATTGCGGCGATCCCCAAAACAAGGCATTGGGAAAAACGAGGTCGAGCGTCGCGTCGCTTTCGAGCAGCCCGAGCATGGTTTCGAGATAAGCGGGCAGCCACACGTCATCGCCATCCAGCAAAGCGATGTATTGTCCGCGCGCCGTGCGAATCGCCGTGTTGCGCGCCGCCGCCAGTCCGCGATTTTCCTGCCAGACATAAACCAGCTTGCCCGCAAACCGGTCGCGGTAACGTTCGACGACCTGCGCCGTCTCGTCGGTCGAACCGTCATTGACCACGATGATTTCGTAATCGCCCCGCGTCTGTGCCAGCACGGAATCTAACGTCTCGCCCAGATAAGGCGCGACGTTGTATGCCGGTACGATAATGCTGACTTTGGGAACTTCTGCCATACCAGTTACTACGTTGAACTGCGTGCCTTTGCGCGTGGCGACGTTTCGCCGTCGCCGAACGCAAAGTAAAAGGGGGCGAATAACAATCCGATCAACATGCCGTGACAATGCGCGCGGCTGCGGCGTTGCAGGTCGGCACTGTCTGCTGGATTGCCGCGCCAACGCCGCCACCAACCCGTGAGCGACCACCACAAGATGCGCATCGCCGTGCGGTCGCCGCGCAAAATGTGTTTCATCGTGAACCCGCTCAAGCCTTTGCCGTAGCCATATTCCAACCGCAACACTTCATCAAGCGTCGTGCGTCCGTGATCGTGATGCACGACGACATTGGGGGCGTATAGCAAATGATGGCCCGCGAGCAAGCCGCGATAAATCACATCGGCTTCTTCGCCGCTGGCGTGAAAACAACCCGCGCCCAACCGCGCGTCGAACATTCCAACCTCTTCAAACAGGCTGCGTCGAAAGGCCGTGTTCGCGCCGTAAACTTCATTGAAATCATGC
>JABFSD010000837.1 GCA_013140935.1 Acidobacteriota bacterium | reverse complement strand
TCTTGGCTTCGCGTGCGACGCCTTCGAGGTCGTCGCGCAAC
This sequence comes from Acidobacteriota bacterium, assembly GCA_013140935.1. GTDB lineage: Bacteria > Acidobacteriota > Blastocatellia > RBC074 > RBC074 > JACPYM01. The sequence continues at coordinate 3,301 of JABFSD010000837.1, read as the reverse complement.
CGCGCGTAATCAAACAGGCTGCTCACGGCTTTTACCCCGCGCGCATCAAGTTGTTTTTTGAATGCTTCGGGCGTGAGTTTGTAGGTGCTGTGCAACTCAACATGCTGAATGCCGAAATCTTTCACGCGGTCGAGCGCCGCAGGCACGTCGCGTCCGAGTTCTTCGCGCAACGAATAAAGCTGCAAGCCCAACGGCCCTTTGAAACTCGCGCTCAACCCTGTAGCCGGTTTGAACATCCCTAGATCAGCCAGCCATTCCTCAAAGCGTTTCGGCCACGTACCAAACGGAATGCCGTCGCGCGCACGAATGCTGCCGCCGTGTCCGCCGTGCGCATAAATGTGCAAGTCTGATTGCACGCCTGCGTTAAACAGCGAGTTATGAAACTCTACGGTTTGCTTGGCATGAAAGGCGTCATCGAGTCCAGCGCTCGTTAAAAACGCGGGTGCCGAATCAGGCCGGGCAGTAATGTCCATCGGCTTCCAACCGGGATAGACCAAGCCGACGAAATCAGGGCGACAGCTTTGCCGTTCGATCACATCAACTGCATCGGGCTTGCCACGATCAAAGCGAATGTCGGCGAGCGCCGCCAATGCGCCGCCTGCTGAAAACCCTAACAGCCCGACGCGACTTGGATTCACGCCCCACTCGCGCGCACGCCCGCGCACAATGCGAATGGCGCGTTGTGTGTCTTGCAAGGCTTCGCCCTCGACGGTGTATTTATAGTTCGGCGTTTGCTCTAAACGATATTTGAGCAAGACGACGTGCGCGCCCATGCCGTGCAGCCATTCAATCAAGTCTGTGCCTTCAGAACCCCAAACCAGATTGCGATGACCTCCGCCCGGCGCGACGATGATCGCTGTGCCGTTCGCTTTGGCAGGCGGCGCGAGATAAACGTGAATCGAAGGATTGTGTACGTTGACGATCGAAGCGATGCGTTCGCCGGGTTTGGGCGCGGGCGGCGTCGTGACTTCTTTTTCGTGCGCGCCTTGCAAGGTCGCGTGTCCGGCGGGCCAGAGGTAAACGACTTGCGGTTCGGCGGCGAAAGCCGCAACGGACAACACAAACACTGTCATCAACCAACAACTGATTTTGCGAAACATGAGTGGGTTCTCCGAAAAAGGATGATGGGAGTTATGAGAGCTATGGGAGTTATAGGAAAACGGCAAACCCATCTGTCCCATTTCTCCCATGAACTCCCATAACTCCCATTACGAACGATCAAAACACCAGTTTGATCGCCAACTGAATCTGTCGCGGCCCATTGCCTTGTCCGCTGACCGTGCCGTAAGCGCCGTTGTCCACCTGAGAGTTCGGGCCGGCAAAACGTACGCGGTTGAAGGCGTTGAAGAACTCGGCGCGGAACTGCACGTTCCACTTCCCTTCGTTGAAATAAGTGTTCTTGAACAACGAAAGGTCGAAGTTCTTTTCGCCATCCTGCCGCAGGTTCGTCATGACGCGCGGCGAGTTACCGAAAGTAAAGGCAGGCGTTTGGCGGAAAGACGCGCGGTTAAACCATTGCGCGATCTTGTCCGATTTCGAGCCTTCCAGGTTGGCGTCGCTGCCATCCCAGGTCGGACGCTGTGAGGGGTTGAACAAGCCGACGTTGTTCGCGTTTTGCGACAATAAAATCGGCAGCCCGCTCTGAAACGTCGCGATGCCATTGAATTGCCAACCGCCCGCTACCCAATCCACCACCGGATGCCAGTCTTTGCCAAAGCGTTTTCCTTTACCGAACGGCAGATCATAAACAAAGCTCGACACCAGGCGGTGCTTGATGTCTTGCGAACCGATGGCACGTTCAGCCGCGCGGTTATAAGCGTCCTGCCGCGTACTCGCTTGTCCCAAAAAACCGACCGTCGTTGAAACGTCGTCAATCAGCTTGCTCCACGTATGCGCCACTAAGAAGCTCACGCCATTCGAGAAACGCTTGTCGGCCTTGAGCGTGCCGCCGTGATAAATCGAAAAACCATACGGTACGCGAAAGGCGTTGATGCCGGTGTATTGCGGATAAGGCCGCAATAACTGGCCGCGTGTGGTCGTGGCATTGCGTAACGACGAGGTAGGATTGGTGATAATGCCGAAGAAAGGATTCGGCACTTGGTCTTGCAGGCGCGTTCCCAAACTCAAAAACGACGCGGGCAATTGCGATTGCGTCAGGCCACTTTCGCCGTTGAGCAAGCGCGTACCTTTGCTGCCGATGTAAGCGACTTCAAACAGGATGCGGCCCGGCAGTTCGCGCTGCACGTTCAGGTTCCATTGTTGAACGTAAGGCGTGCCGTCATCGGGAATGACGCCTTCGCCGATGCCCAAGCCCAGATTGGTTGAAGCACCCAGCGTCTTGCCGGTCGGCAGGTTGAACCCGTTCGGGAACGGATTGTCGAGAAAAGCGATGGGCGTACGTCCGTCAATGCTCACCACCATCGCGCTCGAGGTGCGAATGCCGATCATGCCGGACGACCCCGTATGCCCCGCCGCCTGGAAGCCCGACGGCGCGTAATAAATGCCGTAAGCGCCGCGCACCACCGTGCGATTAGTGAAGTTGTAAGCGAAGCCGAAACGCGGCCCCACGTTGTTTTTGTCCAGCGGCACCTGACGGCGGTTGTCTGCGTCAACATAACGAATCGCCCCGCGCAATGCGGCTTGCGTGAAGAATTCGTTCGCAGGCACGCGGCTCGCAATCGGCGAAGTCGCGTCGAAATCAAAAACGCTCAACCGGTCAAACCGCTCAGTGCGCGGCACGTCCAGGTCGTAACGCAAGCCGAGCGTCAAGGTGAATTTCGGCGAGACCTTCCAGTTGTCCTCAAGATAAAAACCCCAATACGGATTGGACGAAGCCGGTTGGGGATCGTGGCTGATATTGCCGCCGTTCGGCACGCCGATGAGCAAAGAAGCAATGCCGAAGCCCGCCGTATTCGCGCCCTGATTCGGATCGCGCTGCGTCCATTGCGGCTGGAAGTTGTATTGCCCCGATGGCTGCCCCAGTTGCAAAAAGTTGATCATCAGCTTGCGGTAATCCATCCCCATCTTGAGCGTATGCCGCGAGAGCGTTTTGGTCACGTTCGTGTTGAACGTGTGCGTCGTTTGAAAGATGCCCAAATCGTTGAAGGTTTCTTGCCCCAATGAAGACAGGCCGTTTACGTCGAAGCGAGGAAATTCGAGCGCATCGGCGACGGCTTTGATCGCGGGCGAGAACCCGAGCGTGGTGAAATCGAAACCGGTCGAAAACGGCGTGCGTTCCGAACGACGGCGATTCAGCCCATATCGCACGTTGATGAACAGAGAAGGCGTCAGCGTGTAGTTG
>JABFSD010000644.1 GCA_013140935.1 Acidobacteriota bacterium | reverse complement strand
GTTGACCTGTGTCTTGTTCGGACTGATGCCTGCGATTCGTGCGACGCGGATTGAGCCGGGGGCGGTGATGAAGTCTGGCGGGCGCGGGATGACGGCGGGCCGCGAACGTTTTAGTTTGCGTCGCGGGCTGGTCGTGGCGCAGGTCGCGCTCTCGCTCGTGCTGGTTGCCAGCGCGTTTTTGTTCACGCGCAGTCTGAACAAATTGCTGACGGCGGACACGGGCTTTCGGCAGGAAGGCGTATTGACGGCGGGCGTGATCTTTCAGCAGTTGAAGCTCCCGCCGGAGCGCGTTCCGGTTTTCAAAGAGGAATTGCTCACCCGCCTGCGTGCGATTCCCGGCGTCGAAGCGGTTTCCGTGACAGGCACGATTCCGCTTTACGGCTTTGGCGGAGGCAATGTCTGGATGGACGGCGCGAGCGCGCAGCAAGCGAAGAATACCAGCCTCAACCGGGTTGGCCCCGATTACTTCAAGACGCTGGACATCGCGCTGCTGGCCGGGCGGGATTTCGATGCCCGCGACAAAGTTGGCACGCCGAACGTGGCGATTGTGAACGAAGCGTTTGGGCGCCGCTTTCTGAACGGAGCCAACCCGGTCGGACAACGCTTCTGGGTCGAAGCCTCGCCGGGCGAGCCGGACACGCCTTATGAGATTGTCGGCCTGGTGCGTGATACCAAATATCTGAACTTGCGCGAAGAGTTTCGCCCCATCGCGTATTACGCCACCGCGCAAGACGCCAGGGGCGGGGCGGGCGGAAAATATTTGCTCCGCTCCCGTTTGCCTCAAGCTGAAATCGTCGCGGCGGTCAAGCGCGTCCTCAATGAAATCAATCCGGCGATCACCGTGAATTTTCAGGGGTTCAAACCAATGATCGAAGCGACCATTTTGCGCGAACGATTGATGGCGACGCTGTCGGGATTCTTCGGCGTGCTGGCGCTCGTGCTCGCGTGCATTGGGTTGTACGGCATTCTTTCCTACAGCGTCGCCAGCCGGACGAATGAGATTGGCATTCGGATGGCGCTTGGCGCACAAAGCGGCGACGTGCGCTGGCTGGTGCTGCGCGAAGCATTGTGGCTGGTCATCGCTGGCGTCGCCGTAGGGTTGCCGCTGATCTTCGCCGTTACCCGACTGGCATCGGCGTTGTTGTTTGGGTTGACGCCGACCGACCCGATTTCATTGCTGGGCGCGGCGTTGTTGCTGCTTGCGGTGGCAATGCTGGCGGGCTATTTGCCGTCGCAGCGAGCTACGCGCGTAGACCCCATGGTCGCGCTGAGATGTGAATAGAAAACGAAGGAGCGTGTCACATGAAATTCTTTCACTGGAAACAACGCAAAGACGAAAACCTCGACACCGAAATCCGCAACTATCTCAACGAAGCCATCCGCGACCGCCTCGCACGTGGCAAAGCGCTCGACGAAGCGCGTGCCAATGTCTTGCGCGAATTCGGCAACGTGGGCTTGGTCAAAGAAGTCACGCGAATGAAAGACATCTTTGACTGAACCTCCTTCGATGTGATGACGTAAGGGGCAAACGCTGGTCGTGCGTTGTCGGTGCGAACAGCGAAACTACATCCATTATCAGGAGTCATCAAGGAGAAATCATGAACCATACGGCTGGAATCACGCGCCGCGCATTTGCGCGCCTGCTCGGAACCGCTGGTGCCTTGGGCGTCATCGAACCGCAACTCGTCGGTATGGCATTGGCGGAAAACAAACGCAGCTTGAATTATCTCGCCCATCGCACCGTTGGCGCGGAAGGCGCGTGGGAACTCAAAAAGATCGAAGGCAAAGTGCCGCGCAATCTGAACGGTACGCTGATTCGCACCGCGCCGGGACAGAAAGAAACCTTCGGCACGCCGTTGCAGCATCTGTTCGACGGCGATGCTTATCTGTCGAAACTCACTTTCCGCGAAGGCAAGGTTTCGTTGCAGTCGCGCTTTCTCGATACGCCGCAGCGCATAGAAGAACAGCAGATGAAACGCATGTTGTATACGGAAGTCGGTACGCTCGCGCCGCCTTTGCCTGATGGTTACAAGCTGAAAACACGCGGCAAAAATCAGCCGAGCGTGAACATCATTCAATGGGATGGCCGCTATCTGGGTTTGTCAGAAGGCGGGCCGCCGGTCGAGATTGACCCGACGACGTTGGCTTATAAAAGCGAATGGAATTTTTACGGTACGCTGCCGGGCGATGTGCCGTTCACCGCGCATCCGAAATTCGATCCCGCCACGGGCGAAGGCTATGCGTATGGCATCAAGCGCGGCATGGGTTTGTCGCTGACCGTCTTTCGCATGCAAAAAGACGGCAAGCTCAAACAGCTTTATTCATTGCCGCAACCGCAATATTTCATGGTTCACGATATGTTGCTGTCGAAAGACCACATCATTTTCGTGATTCCGCCGGTGTGGGTGAATATCAGTCAGGCGATGGGCGGCAAGGTCGCGCCGTTTCAGGCGTTGAAGTTCGGCGATGACATGCCGACCAAAATTATCATTCTGCGCAAAGACGGCGAGGGCAAACCGATCATTATCAATCAACCCGCCAATATGGTGTTTCACAACGGCAATGCGTATGAGCAGGACGGCAAGCTGCATTTCGATTCGATTCTCAGCCCGGACGGTTCGGTGCTGAAAACCGTAGGCTCATTCGACGCCGATCAGCCGGTGAAGACGACGCCGAATCATCTGACGCGCGTTGTGATTGATCTGGCGAAAGGCGAATTGGTCAGCCGCACCGAACTCGAAGCCGAAGTCGAATTCCCGCGCTTCGATGAACGGCGGGGCGGCGCAGAAGCGCGTTATCTTTACACCGCCGGATTCGTCGGACGCACTGATGAGAACTCCATCGTGCGGCATGATCTTTTGCGTCGCACCAACAAACAGGTCTCTCCCGGCAAAGGCCGCACGTATGCTGAACCGGTTTTCGTGCCGCATCCCGGCAAGAACAGCGAAGAGTTGGGTTGGTTGTTGACGCTGGGTTATGACGGCGCGCAAGACCAGACGTTTTTAGAAATTCGTGATGCTGCGACGTTGGAGTTTCAAGCGCGGGTGTGGACGGGCATTCATTATCCGCTGGGCTTTCACGGCAACTTTTACGCGCAGGCGTAATGACGCTTCAGCTCAATGCGAACGAGGGATGTAAAACAAGATGCCATCTTGTTTTACATCCCTCACTACAAGACTTCGCGTTGCAATGCGGGAAAGACCTTACTCACTTTGCGCAACAGATATTCGCCGTAAGTGCCGCGAAATTCATGCACGCTGGCTTGATCCCAACGCTCAGCCTGATCATTGGGAATCGTCAGGTCGTGCGCCATCGGTTCGATCTGCGCGTGCCAGTTCGGATCGAA
>JABFSD010000508.1 GCA_013140935.1 Acidobacteriota bacterium | reverse complement strand
CGGTTAAGCGATTCGCTGGTGATGTCGATCTCGACCGCCACGTCTGGCGGCGGCGGCGGCGACTTCGGATCAAAACGCCGCACGCCGATAACCAGCGCCGTGTTCTGAATATAAAAGCAGCTATCAGGTTCCAACCCTTGCAGCCAGTCCTGATGCTTAAACGTGGTCGAGCCGAGGCCTACGATTTCCAAATTCAATTCTTCGGCCAGCGCGTAAAGCAAACGAGCCAGTATCTCCTTAAAAAATTCGTGAATGGGTAGCGGCATATTGATCTCCAATTCCCCCTGGTCATAGCTGATACGCGCCGGACAACGCGACCCTATGTCATCGAGTAACTTCTCGTATTCATTCCACGAAACCCGTTGGAAACTGAGCGTTCCGCCGGGCGGCAAATGGGCGATGGCGGCGCGATAGTCAGGTTGTGGAGCAGGTGCGGCAGACATAGTTTTTTTCCTCCCGATTCGACCGCATTCTAAAGCGAAGCCGGTCAGATGAAAACGAATCGCTTCGCCAGAGTTTAGGCATCAAGCCAACGCCGCCGGTTTCAGCAATTCAGCTTGTGCATTGAAAGGCTTTTCATCCGCCAAACGGGGCCTCTCGTAAGTGCCGTCGCTTTGCAGCCAACGCATTTTGACGTTGTCGGCCATCATCGTATTGATGATGTCTCGCTTGATGCGCTTTTTGATTTTGGGGTCTTCGATAGGGAAGACGACTTCGACGCGACGGTCGAGGTTGCGGTTCATCAAGTCGGCGCTGCCGAGATAAAGCACGTCGTCGCCGCCGTTGTGAAAGTGGTAAATGCGCGAGTGTTCGAGGAAGCGGCCTACGACCGAGCCGACGCGGATGGTTTCGCTGCGGTCCTGCAAGCCGGGTTTCAGGCAGCATACGCCGCGCACGATCATGTCCGTCGCCACACCTGCGCGCGAAGCCGCATAAAGCTCTTCGGCAATGCCGGTGTCGGTGAGGCTGTTGCATTTGGCGAAGATGCCGGCGGGGCGTCCGTGTTCGTGATGGTCAATCTCGCGGCGAATGAGTTCGGTGATGCTTTGTCGCAAATTGACGGGAGCTACGAGCAGCTTGCGATAACGATTCTGTTTGGAATAGCCCGTCAGGAAATTGAACAAGTCGGTTGCGTCTGCGCCGTAATCGGGATGCGCCGTGAACAAGCCCGTATCGGTGTAAATGCGCGAAGTCACCGGGTTGTAATTGCCCGTACCTAGATGCACATAACGGCGAATCACGTCGCCTTCCTGCCTGATGACCAGCGCGACTTTGGCGTGCGTCTTCAAACCGACAATGCCGTAAACCACATGCACGCCGGCCTGTTCCATTCGTCGCGCCCATTGAATGTTGTTCTCTTCGTCAAAGCGGGCTTTGAGTTCGACGAGGACGGCGACTTGCTTGCCGCGATTGGCGGCTTCGATGAGGGCTTCGACGATGGGCGAATCTTTGCCTACGCGATAGAGCGTTTGCTTGATGGCGAGTACGTGCGGATCGCGCGCGGCTTGCCGCAGGAACTCTACGACGGGCGCGAACGATTCATAAGGATGATGCAGCAGGATGTCGTGCGCGCGAATCGCATCGAACATCGTCTCGAATTTCGTGATGGTCTTGGGCGTCGTCGGCGCGAAAGGTTCGTCTTTCAGGTCGGGCAGTTCGAGTTTATAAAACGCCATCAGGTCGGGGATGTTGAGCGGGCCGTCTATTTGATAAACGTCGTGTTCGTCCATATCCAGCGCCTGACAGAGCAGCTTCAACATGGCTTCGCTCATGCCGGGCGAGACTTCGAGGCGTACGCAAAAACCGAAGCGGCGATTGCGCAATTGTTGCTCCATAGATTTGAGCAAATCGCCGGCTTCGTCTTCTTCGATTTCGATGTCGGCGTCGCGCGTGATGCGAAAGGGCTGGCATTCCAGCACTTTCATACCGGGGAAGAGTCCGGCGATGTGGCGGCTGACGACTTCTTCAATCCAAACGTAATGGTTCTCGTCGCCTTCGAGTTTGAGCAAACGCGGCACGTTGGGCGGCAGCTTGACGCGCGCGAAACGCGGCTCGAAGACGGCATTGGGTTTGTCTTTGTCGGGTACGACGAGAATGCCCAGATTCAAACTGATGTTTGAGATGTAAGGAAACGGATGGCTCAAGTCTACTGACAGCGGCGTGAGAATGGGGAAGATGCGTTCGTTGAAATACTCTTTGAGCTTATCGCGTTGCGATTCGCTGATGTCGGCATAAGGCACGATGCGCACGCCGTATTTTTCCAGGCCCGGCAACACCTGTTTTTGCAAACAACGCATTTGCACTTCGAGCAAGCGGCGCAGGCGTTCGCCGATCTTGCGCAGTTGCAAGCCGGGCGTGAGTCCATCGGGCGAAACCAGCGCGGGATTGGCTTCGGCCTGTTCCTGTAAGCCTGAAACGCGCACCATGAAAAATTCGTCGAGGTTGGTCGAGAAGATTGAGAGAAACTTCAGCCGTTCGAGCAAAGGTTGCGTAGGGTCTAACGCTTCATCCAATACGCGGCTGTTGAACTCGATCCAGCTTAATTCGCGGTTGAGATAGGGACTGTCTAAATTGCCCGTCGCCTTGCGTTCGGGCGGAACAGTTTCTGCTTTGCCGTTTTGATGCTTATCGCCGTTCATTTCGAGCGGCAGTGCATCGAGCGAAAGCAACATCGTTTCTCGGTTTTCACCGCGTACTTTAGTAGCCATAAATTTCCTTCCTTGTGAAAGCGCGCGGATTGTAGGAAAGCCGCTTTAGATTTGCCAACGTCAGGGTCTATTCATTCTCGAAAGCCAGAAACGAAATTCTACAGGATTAACAGGATTTTCAGGATTAACAGGAAGGTGGCAAGGTTTATGATTACTCGCTCACTCTTCTCATCCCGTAAATCCTGAAAATCCTGTTAATCCTGTAGAATTCGCGCTCCGGCTGGCGAGTCTTGTTTTAGGAGGGCGGTAAGCATTAATAGACCCTGCGCCACGTTGGTCATTCGCCACAACGATGCAGTAAGCTCCGCCGCGTCGCAACAACCGAAACCTTTAACCCCACAGGAGAAAACCATTATGAAAAATCTGATTCCACGCTTTGGCTTTTTCACGTTCTTGTTGCTGGCTAGCGCGCTGCTCGTAGCGGCGCAAACCGTAGACGAAGAGATGCGCGTTGATGACGGCGCATTTGAAGGCTCGCCCGTCGGCGGCACCGACCTGATTGCCTTAAACCGTTTCACGCCGTCGCGTTATCCCGCGACGCTCAAGTCTATCAAAATTTATTTTCGGCGCATTACTTCCACGCCCGCCGGCACGCCGTTTCGTCTCGTAGTGTTCGGCAACGGCTTGAGCGTCGCGAGC
>JABFSD010000362.1 GCA_013140935.1 Acidobacteriota bacterium | reverse complement strand
CTTTGAATTGAGCTTTATCATCCGACGCGCTCGAAATGTTTTTGCCGAGTTCGCGGTCATACCACTCGTTGGCGATGATGCCGGTCAACGCAGGTGTAGCGCCCGACAGCACCGTCGCGTGTCCGCACGCCGTCACCGTCGGCGAATGAATATAGTTCGCGTTGGCAAAGACTGCGCCCTGATTCAGAAAGCGTTTGAATCCGCCCTCGCCGAATTGATCGCCGAAGCGTTGCAAATAATCGTGGCGAAACTGGTCAATCACGATGCTCACGACCAAACGTGGACGCGCCGCTTTTTTGCTTTTCTTCTTTTCGCTTTGCGCGAAGGCGAGCGAACTGTTCAACACCAACGAGACACACAGCCAGACCACGAGACGAAATCGCATGATGGAATTCCTTTGGGATTTAGAGATGGATGCAGCCGCGAGCATAGTGCGCCGCTTTCACGTATGACAAGAGACGCGCCGCGGACTTTACCCGTTGCGAGAAATTCGTATCCTATCGGCGATATAGTGCGTATCTCAAAACGGAGCGCGCGAGCGTTCTCCATACCGTTTTTATCATTATGAAGTTTCTGATGAAGTTCCTGGCAATTCCCTTACTCGCTTTGTATAGCTGCGTCGTTTTTGCGCAATCGGTTAATCAATCGGTCGGCGACGCTGAACCACAAAACCAAAACAAACCTGCTGCGCCGAAACCTACGCCGACACCGGCCAACACCTCTGGACGGCGTCCGCCGAGCGAATTGCAAAAGGCGCTCGATGAGTTTCGCGTACAAATGGGTGCGCCCAATGCGAAAGGTACAGCCGGTCGCCTGAAATCCGCCGGACGCCAGAATTCGCTCACGGGTCGCGTGTATGAAAACTTGCGCAACGATTTGTTCGACGCGATTCCGCATCAGGTGCGCCAGCGTGGCGGCACGACCAAATCGCTGTTGCGGCGTAATCAGTTCGGCCTCACGGTCAGCGGGCCGGTGCGCATGCCGTGGCTCTATGACGGACGCGGAAAAACCTATTTCTCTTTCTCTTACGAAGGCACGCGCGAACGCATCGCGCAATCTTATCTTTTCACCGTGCCCACCGACCGCCAGCGTCTCGGCGATTTTTCTGATCTCGTAGACAGCGCCGGACAACCGCTCACGCTTTACGATCCGGCGACGACGCGGCTCAATCCGAACTACGATCCGACCAAAGCCATTGCGCTCGACAACCTGCAATACTTGCGCGATGCGTTCGCGGGCAATGTGATTCCCGACCATCGCCTTGATGCCACGGCGCGTGCGCTTACCGCGCTTTACCCACGAGCGAACATCGCCATCGGGCCGTTTTTGCAAAACAACTACACGATCAATTCGCCCTTCGCCAATCGCGCGAACGGCGTCATCACGCGGCTCGATCATCGGCTAGATGAAAAACAGCAACTGAGTTTTTCGATGAACGCTTCGCGCGGACGCCGCCTCTCGCCCGAATTCTTTTCAGGGCCGGGCAATTCAGGAGCGCCGAGTTATGATTACGAAAGTGGCCAGATGACGGTGCAAAACACGTTCACGGCTTCGCCCAAAGTCGTATGGAACTTTCGGCTCGGCACTTCTTTCAACAGCCAGACTTCGTTACCGCAAGGCGACGCGGCGATTGATTATCCAAAGCAATTCAACCTGTCAGGCGTATTCTCAAAAGCCTTGCCGCGCTTTTTCTTCAGCGGCAGTTATCTCAGTTTGGGGCCGCGCCAGCCGGTGTTTCGTGATCGTTCGTATAACTACAACGCGACCGTCGGGGTATCGGTGAACCGTGATGCCCACACCTTGCGTTTCAACGGACAAGCGCGCCGCTATTTCGCCAACGTATTCAGTCCGGCCACGCCCGCCGGTGCGCTCACGTTCAGCACGACGTTGACGGGCTTGCCGGGCTTGCGCAACACGGGCAATGGCTTCGCTACGTTTTTGCTGGGACAGGTTACGCGCGCCGAAGAAACCATCGTGCTGCATCCGTCTTATTGGCGGAACACTTTCATTGATCTCAACGCTTCAGACGAATATCGCGTGCGACCGGGCGTGACTTTGAACGTAGGCGTGAGCTTCGAAATTTCTACGCCGCGCATTGAAAAATATGACCGGCAATCAACGGTTTCGCTTGATCATGTCAACCCTGCGAACGGTCAGCCCGGTGCGTTGATCTTTGCCGGAAAAGACGGCCTCGGACGCGGCTTGCAACCGACGACGACGAAGTTTGAACCAGAGATTAGCTTGAGTCTGAATCCATTCAACGACCGCCGCACGGTGATGCGCGTGGGTTACAGCCTGAATTACAACAGCTACATCGTGACAGGCTCGGCGCGGCATTTCGGCACGCAAGGCTTCAACGCCGCGCCTGTATTCATTTCGCCCAACGAACAGTTGCAACCAGTTTTTACGCTGCGTTCTGGCTTGCCGTTGAATTTCAGATTGCCGCCCGATCTTGATGCGACCGCAGCGAACGGCACTGAACCTGATTTCATCAACCGCAACGGCGTCTTGCCGATTGACCAGCAATGGACGTTCAGCCTGCAACGCGAACTGCCGCTCACCATGCAACTCGAAGCGCGTTACACCGGGTTGCGCGGTACACAACAATACGTTGACAGTTTGATTCGCGTGAACCCTTATCGCGTATCGCTGTTGCCATACGGCGAGCGGTTGTATGACGACGCCTTTCGCAATTCGCTGCGCCCCTATCCGCAATACCGTAGCTTCGAACTCGGCGGCCTTTATCCGGCGGGCGATTACGCGGGGCACGCGCTGACGATGACGCTCGACAAACGTTTGTCGCAAGGCGTATTCGGTCGCGTCGTTTATCGCTTCAGCAAATTGATGGACAACTATTCATCGGGTTTTCCGCAAGACCCCGACAACCTGCGCGAAGAATGGTCGCTCTCGACGGGTGACATCACGCACAGCCTTTCGGTGAATTACACTTATGAATTGCCTTTCGGCAAAGCCAGACGCTTTCTCAACGATGGCAGCCCGCTCGCGCATGTGTTCGGCAGTTGGAGCCTGAGCGGCATCACGTCAGTGGTCGGCGGCAACCCTTTGAGCATTCGCCCGCTCTTTAATCGCACTGCGACGCTCATCGGCGGATTGCGCGCCAACGCCGTGCCCGGCGTTGACCCACACGTTGAAAATCCTACGGCAGAGCAATGGTTCAACCCGGCGGCCTTTGCGCAACCCGACGATTTCACTTTGGGCAACGCGGGACGCACGCATCCGACGCTGCGCGGCCCGCTCGAACAATTCCATCACCTCTCGCTCACCAAGCGCGTCGAAATCACCTCCGACACTTCGCTCGAATTCGTGACTGAATCGTTCAACTTTCCCAACCACGCCAACCTGAACGAACCCGATACGCGCATCGGCCCGGCGTCGAGTCCGAACGCGAACGCAGGCCGCATCATCGGTTCGACGGGCGGAAGAGTGATGCAACTGGGGTTACGGATTTTGTTTTGAAGGCGTAAGATGCCGACCTCACGTTTATTGCAAAGGAGTCTCTTATGAATTTACAAACAGGTACGATTGAAATCACAGGATTGAGCGCCGAGATTTTATTGGCGATTGATCACCGCGCTACTGCCGCAGGCCACACGGCAGAAGAATGCCTGCGTACGATGATTGAACAGCAATATACCGAGCTAAAATTCACTCCTGAAGAAACAGAGTTACTGCGTGAGAAGTTGCAGACCGCTCGCACTCACATAGATCAAGGAAATTTCAAGGCCTATCCTTCGGTTAATGCGATGATGGATGACATAGAGGCCAGAATCGAACAGCGCGCGCAGCAACGAAAGAACGGCGGTTCCCAATGAAGCGAGTTATCCTCTCACCCGAAGCGGAGGATGATTTGATGGCGATTGGTGATTACCTGATGCAACACAGTCCCGCTGCCGCTGTCCGAACCATGAAGATGCTGCGCCAGAGCATAGATTTGCTCCCGTCGTTTCCTAGCTTGGGCATTGCCCGTGACGACCTGCTGCTGGGGCTGCGCTGTTTGATCGTGAAGCAATATCTGATTTTCTATCAGCCGTCCGATGACCTGCTTGAAATCATGCACGTTCGCCACAGTTCGCAATCACAAGACAACCTGTTTCCATTTTGAGGAAGTAACTTTGCTGGCTCAGACATTTCGCCGTATCAAGTTCTTGTTTCTTTTGGCGCTCGCTTTTTCCGTCGCTTCATTCGCGCAGACGCCTCCTGCCAATACGCCCAACAAACCCCAACTCAAAATCCCTGTTTGGATTGAAACCGAAGAAGGCCAGTTCTGGCTCGAAGGCAAGCGGCAATCGTTCAAAGTTTTTCTCGACGATCAGGAAGTCGCGCTCAAGAATTTGCAAGGCCCGACGAGCGGTACGATTCTACTGGTCGTATTCGACACCGTCGTAGACCTCACCCGCATCGAACTCGCCCGCCACGCCGTCACCGAAACTCTGAAAAACCTGCCCGAAAATCATTGGGTTGCTTTATTCACCGCGCAGGACGGCTTGAACGTCTTGCTCGAACCCACAGCCAATCGCGCGGCGCTCGCCGAGAAGATCGAAACCATTCAAGTCAACGGACGCGCGGGCTTGCTCGACACGCTCGAACCCGTAGCTCGTCTCGCCGTGAGCATGCAACAGAAAGCCAACGTGCGTGTCAGTGTGCTTTACGTCACCGACAGCGGCGTAGCCAATTACCGCGCAGACATGCTCAACCCCGTCGTCAATTCGAGCGACACGGGCGATTTGAGCCGCCGCTTCGCTGACCGCGCCGTACAGGAACGCATGAGTCGCACCGCGCAAGATTTGTCAGCGTTCACGATTCCGTTTTTTATCCTGCATCTCGAATACCGCCCCGATACGTTGAACCTCGCCTATCAAAGCGGACTCGAGCGCATCGCCAACGATTCAGGCGGCGCGGCGCAATTCTGCCGCACGAATGATGAGATCGTGTCTTCGCTAGAGATGTTGTTGAAACGTTTGCGCAGCGGTTACGTGCTGAGTTTCGACGCGCCCAAACGTAAGCGGGCGGCGGCGAAGTTGCGCGTAATGGCGGTGGATGCGAGCAATCAGCCTTTCGAGCGCATCAAGCACGCCGATCGAATCACGCTGCCGAAGAACTGAACGTGGCACGGGCTGCCAGCCCGCGCCACACTACGCCGTCACGAAACGAGCCAGGAACTCTTTATTGCCATCCATCCCCAAAATCGGCGAATCCATCACGCCGCGCGTTTGCCAGTTCAGGCTTTCAGCGCACGCACAAATCTCTTGCACGACGCGCTGTTGCGCCGCCGCGTCACGCACGATGCCGCCTTTGCCGACTTCGTCGCGGCCTACTTCAAATTGCGGTTTGACGAGCGTGATGACGACGGCTTCGTCAGCGAGCAACGCAGGCAACGCGGGCAGAATTTTTGTCAGCGAAATAAACGACACATCCATCACGACGAGGGCGAAGCGTTCGGCGAAATCTTCGGGTTTGAGATAACGGGCGTTGACGTGTTCGCGCACTGTGACACGCGGGTCGTTGCGCAAGCGCCAATCAAGTTGGCCGTGGCCTACGTCAAGAGCCGTGATGCGCGCCGCGCCACGTTGCAACAGGCAATCGGTGAATCCACCCGTCGAAGCGCCGATATCCAAACAAACTTTATCAGTCACATCTACTGCGAATTGATCCAGCGCCGCCGCGAGTTTGAATCCGCCGCGACTGACATAAGGCATGGTTTCTTTGATCGTCAGCGGAGCGTCAATGGCGACGAGTTGTCCGGCTTTGTCGAGGCGTTGCAAGTCGCTGAAAACCTGTCCTGCCAAAATCAGGGCTTGGGCTTTGGCGCGTGTTTCGACGAGGCCGCGTTCGACCAGCAATTTGTCGAGTCGTTCTTTCTTAGGTTTGGTCATATCGGATGTAGAACAAGATGGCATCTTGTTCCCTCAGTCGCGGAACAAGATACCATCTTGTTCCACAACTGAGCGGCCTTTTGCCGCGCGCAGGGTTTGCGGTATGGTGTCGCTTGCTTCCATTCAACGCTTCTTTAGGACGTATGCCCGTGAATCATCCGCTTTTCGATAAGTTGCAAGAGCTTGCCGACGAACAAAACGACCAACTAAACATTGAGCCAGCACCGGCTGAACTGCCCCCATTGTCGAAGCCCGTGTCCAAGCCGAAGCCCAAAGCCAAGTTTCCTGAGTTGCCACAATTTGCCGTACCCGCGACCTTTGATGATGCGCCGCCCGAAAGTCAGTTCGACGATGTGCCGCCGCCTGATCTCAGCGACTATATTCCAGAAGAACCGGCGGGCATGTGGCCTGATCGTTGGAGCGATCTGGATGAGCCATACGAAAAAGCCGCCGCCCTCAAGCCGCCGGAAGATTATCTGGCCGGACTCAACCCGCAACAGCGCGAAGCCGCCGCGAACATTGATGGCCCGATGTTGTTGCTGGCCGGAGCGGGCAGCGGCAAGACGCGCGTCATCACCTTTCGCATTGCACATCTGATTGCGAGCGGCGTGCGTCCTGACAACATTCTCGCCGTGACGTTCACCAACAAAGCCGCCACCGAGATGAAAGAGCGCGTCGCCAAATTGCTCGGCGAGGGAAAGAAAACCAGTTCGCCCGCGCTCTCGACCTTTCACGCCTTGTGCGTACGCATCCTGCGCCGTGACATCGAAAAGCTCGAACGCGGCTATACGCGCACGTTCACGATTTACGATTCCGACGATCAACAGCGGTTGTTGAAACAGTGCATACGCGATTGCGGATACGACGACAAGACGCTTGCGCCGCGTTTGTGCAGCTCTGTCATCAGTGCTTCAAAAAACGCAGGCGAAGATGCCGGAGCCTTTGCCACGCGCTCGCGCGAAGTCCGCGACGAGCAGATTGCGCGCGTCTATGCTTTGTATGAACAGCGGCTGCAATCGTCGAACGCGCTCGATTTCGACGACCTGCTGATTCGCACCGTGCAATTGCTGCGTCACTCTGAACTGGTGCGCGGCTATTATCACAACCGCTTTCGCCACGTGATGGTGGATGAGTTTCAAGACACGAACGGCATTCAATACAACCTGACGCGGCTGTTGGTGGAAGGCAATCACGCGCTCTTGCACGACAAGAAGCCCGCCGATTTCTGGCGCAACCGCAGCTATTGCGTCGTAGGCGATGAGTCGCAATCTATCTATAAATTTCGCGGTTCCGATTTCAACATCATCCTCAATTTCGAGCGCGACTTTCCGGGTACGAAAACCATCAAGCTCGAAGACAATTACCGTTCGACTGGCAACATTCTCGACGCGGCGAACAAGGTCATCGCCAACAACAAACAACGCTTCGACAAAAAGCTGCGCCCGAACAAAGGGCAAGGCGACAAGCTGCGCTATTCGCAACTGATTGACGGCGACCACGAAGCCCGCTGGGTCATCGGCAAAATCGAAGACCACCTCTTGCGCGAACCAGACCTGCGCGCCGCCGTGTTGTATCGCACCAACGCCCAATCGCGTTCGTTTGAAGAAGCCTGTCGCCGCGCGAATCTGCGTTACAACCTGGTTGGCGGTTTCAGCTTTTATGAACGCGCCGAAGTCAAAGACGTGATCGCCTATCTCAAGCTCGCATTGAATCCCAACGATTCGATTGCGCTATTGCGCGTGATCAATACGCCGACGCGCGGGATAGGGAAGTCTACGTTGGATGACGTAGAGCGCCGCGCCAAACAACTGGGCGTGTCGCACTGGGTCGCGCTCAATCAGGTTCTCGAAGATCGTTTGCATCCCGCGCGTACGCTTAACGCACTGACTGCCTTTCAAGAAATCATCAAAGCCTTGATCGCCAAAGCCAACGCACAAACAGAGCTATCAGAACTCGTCAAAGCGGCAGTGATTGACACGGGTTATGAACGCGCGCTCAAGGAAGAAAAATCCGACGAAGCCGCCAGCCGTTTGCTCAACCTCGAGGAACTCGTCAACGCCGCCGCCGAAGCGCAAGAGTCGGGCGAAACGGTACGCGAGTTTTTAGATCGTTCGGCACTCACGGCTGACACAGACAAATTTCAAGCCGAAGCCCAGGTCACGTTGATGACGATGCACGCGGCCAAAGGCTTGGAGTTTCCACTCGTATTCATCGTCGGTCTCGAAGAAAACCTCTTCCCGCATTCGCGCGCGCGCGACAACGAAGCCGAACTCGAAGAAGAGCGCAGGCTTTGTTACGTAGCGATCACGCGTGCCGAAAAATATCTTTATCTCACGCACGCGATGGCGCGGCGCGTTTACGGCGAAGAGATGCCCGCCGAACCTTCGCGCTTCCTGAACGAGTTCCCGCGCGAATTGCTCGACGATCTCTCAAAAGGCCCAAGCTGGCTCAAACACGGTGGCGCAGTAAGTAGAGGCTCATCGTTCGGTGGGCGCACGCTGACGGCGACGCCTTATCCGCAAAAGCCGAAGCCTACGTTTCAGGGCAAGACTTACAACGATCGGACGGGCGTCACAGAGTTTCTCGAACGCCAGGCGCAAAAGGCTGTGCAACCGGCGAAGCCTGCGGCGAAGATCATCGGCAAAGCAGCGACCAGCAGCGGCACGTCTTCCGGCTATCGTTCCAATCAGCGTGTGAGGCATGCGAAATACGGTCAGGGCTTAATCGTGCGCGTCGAGGGCGAAGGCGAAGACGCCAAACTCACGATTAACTTTCCGGGGTATGGGATGAAGAAGTTGGTGGCGAAGTACGCGGGGTTGGAGAAGCTATAACGGTTGAGAATCAAATTCAGGGAAACATTTATGTCAACAGTTGTGGTAGTTAGAAAAGCGAAGCAGATTTGCATTGCCGCCGACACGCAAACTTCTTATGGCGATCTGGTTCAGCCAGCTGCTTATCTCAAAGATACGACGAAAATCTTGCGCGTGGGTGATACCTATATCGGCTTAGTCGGATCGAGTTCGCATTGGATAGTTTTGCAGCATTATTTTGCACGTCGCAAAAAATCTGCTTCCTTCAAGGACTCTAACAGCATCTTTAACGTCTGGCTGGAGTTGCACACGGCGCTCAAGGAACAGTTCCACCTCAACCCTAATGACGAAAAAGACAACCCTTATGAGACGACGCACATTTCCGCGTTGCTGGCTAATCCGCATGGCATTTTTGGTATCTACCCGTTGCGTGCGGTGCATGAGTACACGAAATTTTGGGCCAAAGGATCGGGCGATGAGTATGCGTTAGGCGCAATGCACGCTTGTTATTCCCGCTTGAAGACGGCGGAAGAGATTGCGCGAGTGGGAGTAGAAGCCGCCGCCGAGTTTGACAGCGGCACCTCATTGCCGCTCACCCTGCACACGCTTTCTCTCAAATGAAAAGTTATCGTCAGTGCTTTTCGTAACTGATGAGCAGCACCAAGTCATCCTTGCCCGTTTGCTTCAAGCCGTGCGAACTGCCTGAGAGCGTCAACACCGCATCACCCGCCGTGACGGGAAATTCCTTGCCGTTCATTTGCATCGTGCCTGTGCCGCTGAGGAAGTAATAGACCTCGCCCTCTTTTTGCAGGTGATAGCCGATGGCTGCGCCGGGATGCAGTACGCGCTTGCGCACGACGTATTTGAACGAAGCTTCTTTGTCGAAAAAACTGTAGCCCGTCGAACGTCCCGGCCCGCCGTGCGGAGCGCCGCCGGTCTGTTTCACTTCGGCTTCGCGTTCGAGAATGTAACCGGGCGAAGGCGGTGCGGTCTGCGCATGTGAATAAGACCGCGCGGTAAAAAATGCGCCGCCAAATAAGCCAACCATGAGTGCGAGTGAAACGAAGAGAGTTTGTTTCATACGGTTCCTTGTTCCAGTTGCCAGCGACTGGCGGGTTTGCCGTCGCGGTATTTGATGGCCGCAATCGCTACTGCGCCGAGCAGCGCGACGACGGACAGGATGATAAAGCCTTGCGCATAGCTGCCCGTGTTTTCACGAATGCGCGCAATCAACCACGGCGTAGCCGCTTCGCCCACCGCATCGCTCATCACGATGATGCCGAGAATGCGGCTCAAGCCTGCCAATCCAAAACATTCCGCCGTCATCAAGGGAATCAACATGTAATCTCCGCCCAGGCCGAAGCCGAAGATGAACGCGAAGACATACAACAGCGCCGGTGTCGTTTGTGCCCACACCAGCAAAGGAATCGAAAGACCGATGATCAGAAAGATAGTAATCATCACGTCTTTTTTGCGGAAGCGGTCGGCTGCCCAACCAGTCGTCAGGCGTCCGGCGATGCTGGCGAACAGGACGATGCTCGGATAAACCGCCGCTGCGCTTTTGGCTTGTGCGCTCGATTTTGAAATATCTCCGAGATAAAGCGGCAGGTTTTGAATGATGCCGCCAACGGCGCTAATGCTGAGTACGCTGCCCAACGCGAGCAGCCAGAAAGCAGGTGTGCGAAAGATTTGCGAAAGTTTGGGCGCAACCGCAGCAGTTTGATTCGTTTGCGCGGGCGCTTCATCGCCATCAGGAAATTGTCCTAAATCGGCGGGCTGGCGTTTGACGACGAACAACGCGAGCAACACCAACGTGACGAAAATCAATCCGGCCAAGATCGCCAACGCGTTGCGCCACCCATAAGCGTCGCGCAACCATTTCACCAGCCAGGGCACGACG
>JABFSD010000169.1 GCA_013140935.1 Acidobacteriota bacterium | reverse complement strand
GTCGTCCATATCTTCCGAATTCCGTATTCCGACTCCCGAATTCCTAAAACTATGCTTGAACTAGAAAAACCCAAAGTCGAAGAACCCAAAACCAATCGCCTCGTCGTCGCCATTCTCGGCTTGATCGTCGTCGGCTTGATTGGCGCGGTGATATGGATTGCCACGTCCAAACCTGACATCAAACCGGCCTTGCCCAATGCGATTCGTGCAGGCAATGCTGATTTCGACAATTACCACAGCAAAGTCGCGCTTGAATTAGTAGATAAGATCGTACACCCGAACATGCTGGGTCAGGCGCAATATGAAATTCAGGTGCGCGTCACCAATCGCGGCGAACGCACCATCACCGGCCTCGAACTCGCCGGACGGATGATTGACCTCAACGATCAACTCCTCAAAGAAGGCATCAGCGTACCCATTCCGCGCGCCCGCAAAAATCTCGCGCCGGGTGAAACCTTTCTCGCCAGCGTCAAAATTGACGCGCCCGCCAAAATCACCGAAGACCAAGTGAAAGACCTGTTGTTCGAATTGCGCGGTTTACAATTTTGAGTGTGGTGTGCGCTCAGCGATGGGCCGCGCGACGAATGCGATCCATCAACGCTACGCCTAAGTCTTGCTCGGCGACTGCTTCGCAATAAATTGCCTTTATGCCTTGCGCGTCACACGCACGAAAGAAAGCGAATAGTTCGTGCGCGTATTCAGCCACGTCAGCGCATTGCTTTATCAAATGCCAGTCGCTTGAACGCGGCGCGTGTAAGCCAATCCACGCAGCGTGTTCGTTGCCTTTCAATTCATTCATTTCACTCACCATCACCACCGTCGCGTGCGGCGCGTAATGGCGATATTTCAAGCCGGGACTTTTTGGCTGATGCAAGTCTGTCGCGTCAGCTTTGCGCGTAGCAGGCACAATGGCTTGCAACTGTTCGAGCGTAACGCCGCCTGTGCGCAAGACGACGGGCGCGTCACCCGTGCAATCTACGACGGTGGATTCGAGGCCGACTTCGGTTTGCACGCCTTGCAGGATGCAGGCGATGCGTCCCAACAAATCTGCCGCGACCGCCTGCCACGTCGTAGGGCTGGGACTGCCTGACAAATTGGCCGAAGGCGCGACGAGCGGCGTGCCGCAAGCCGTGATGAATTCGCGCGCCAAGTCGTGACGCGGCATGCGTACGCCAATGGTCTGTAAGCCTGCCGAAGCCAGCAGCGGTACGCGGTCGTGTTTGGGCAAGACCAACGTCAGCGGCGCGGGGAAAAAAGCGTCTATCATTTTTTGCGCATCGTCAGGAATGTCCGCGGCGAGTTGTTTGATTTGATCTTGATGCGAGACGTGCGCAATCAGCGGATTGTCAGACGGACGGCCTTTGGCGGCGAAGACTTTGCCGATGGCGCTTTCGTTGAAGACATCCGCGCCGAGTCCGTAAACGGTTTCAGTGGGAAAGGCGACGAGTTCGCCACGTTGAATGAAGCGCGCGGCTTCGTGCAGGTCGGTGGTGAGCAGGGTTTCGAGGGCAGGCGTCATAGACTGGGCATTACACGCAAAAAATAATTCAGCGGCAAGCCAGTGGGAGTTATGGGAGCGATGAGAGTTATGGGGAACACTTGATTGGCAGGCATTCCTATAACTCCTAGAACTCACATAACTCCTATGCTTCGCTATCACTCACGGCCACAGTGCGTTGCTGAAACCGCTCAATCCATTCATACAACAACGGCAACACGAACATCGTCAGCAAGGTCGCGGTAATCAATCCGCCGATCACGACCGTCGCCAAAGGTCGTTGCACTTCTGCGCCGGGCGCACTGGATAAGGCCATCGGAATGAATCCCAAGCTTGCCACGAGCGCCGTCATCAACACGGGACGCAAGCGCCCGGCGGCTCCGGTCAAAACGGCTTCTGATAAAGACAATCCATCGTCGCGCAAGCGGTTGATGTAACTCACCATCACTACGCCGTTGAGAACGGCGACGCCAAAGAGCGCGATGAAACCGATGGCGGCGGAAAGGCTCAAGGGCAAGCCGCGCAACCACAACGCGGCGACGCCACCGACGAGCGCGAAAGGTACGTTGAGAATAATTAAGAGCGCATGGCGCAGCGTGCCGAACGAAGCGAACAACAACATGAAAATCAAAAACAGCGCGAGCGGTACGACGAGGTAAAGGCGTTTCATCGCGCGTTGCTGATTCTCGAACTCGCCGCCCCACGTCACGAAATAACCCGTCGGCAATTTAACTTCGCGATCAAACGCGGCTTGCGCGTCGGCGACGAAGCTGCCGATGTCGCGTCCGCGCACATTTGATTGAATCACGATGCGGCGTTGAGCGTTTTCGCGGTTGACGACTTCGGGGCCGAGCGCGGTTTTGATCGAAGCGAGTTGAGCGAGCGTGACGCGCTCGCCGTTGGGCGCAGGCAACAAGATCGAACCCAGCGCGGCGTCATTGGCGCGATAGCTTTCAGGCAAACGCACAACGATGTCTGTGCGTTTGCGTTCGTCAATCAACTCGGTCGCCACTGCGCCGCCCAAAGCCATCTCGACCGTGCGGGCTACGTCGTCGGTGTGCAAACCGTAACGCGCGAGCGCCGCGCGATTGATTTGAATTTGCAACTCGCCCGCGCCGCTGAGGGCTTCGACTTGCACGTCAGCCGCGCCCGCGACGCGTTGCAAAACGCGCGCGATGCGTTCGCCTTCGCGTTCCAACACTGCGGTGTCGTCGCCGAAAAGTTTTACGGCTACGTCGGCACGCACGCCCGAAATGACTTCGTCCATACGCATTTCGAGCGGTTGCGTGAAGTTGTATCCGACGCCCGGCACGTTTTGCAGCTTCTTATCAAACGCTTCGATCAAGCCTTCGCGCGTGGTCGCGCTGCGCCATTGCTCGATGGGTTTGAGTTTGACGTAAACGTCGCCTTGATAAACGCCCATCGTGTCAGTGGCAATGTCTGGCCGACCGAGTTTAGTGATGACGCTCGTGACTTCGGGAAATTCGAGCAAAGCCTTTTCGACCATGCCTGAAATCTCAGTCGCTTGCGTGAGCGACACCGAAGGCAGGCGGCGCGTCTCGATGAGGAACTGGCCTTCATCGAGCTTGGGCATGAATTCAGTGCCGAGCCGTGCCAGCACAGCGAATGCGCCAACGACCAACAACAACGCAGTCGCCACCGTCAGCCAACGCATCCTGGCTGCGCGTTCGAGGCCGCGACGATAGGCGTTTTGCAAACCTTGCATGAATCGTTCGTGTACGCCTTCGCCGTGCGGTTTGAGCAACAACGAACCCATCGCCGGCACGAACGTCAGCGTCAGCAACAACGAACCCACCAACGCGCAACACACGGTCAACGCCATCGGACGAAACATGCGCGATTCCAAACCTTGCAAGGCAAAGAGCGGCAGGTATACGGCGATGATGATGACGATGCCGAACACAATCGGACGCGCGATGTCGAGCGCGGAAAGCCGCAGACGTTCTTTGCGATCATGCGCGACCGATTGAACGCCGAGCGCGGTGACAAAGCCTTCGATCATCACGACTGCGCCGTCTACGATCAATCCGAAATCGAGCGCACCGAGGCTCATTAGGTTGGCCGTCAAACCGAACGCCTTCATGCCGATGAACGCAATCAACATCGAAAGCGGAATCACCGACGCCACGATCAACGAAGCCCGCACGTTAAACAAAAACAGAAACAGCACGACGATCACGAGCAAGCCGCCTTCGATTAAATTCGTCGCCAGCGTTTTCGTCGTGCGATTGATAAGGTCGGTCTGTTCATAAAACGGCGTAATCTTCACGCCCGCTGGCAGCGACTTTTCGATTTGGCGATAGCGTTCATGCACTTTCTCAATCGTGTCTTTCGAGCTTTCGCCTTTGCTCATAATGACCATGCCTGAGACGACTTCGCCTTGCCCGTCTTTGCTCACCGAACCTTGTCGCATAGCCGCACCGATTTTGATTTCGGCTACGTCGCGGATCAGCACGGGCGTACCGGCACGCGCTTTCACGACGACGCTGCCGATGTCGCTTTCGGCGTTGGCGGCATTGAATCGGCCTTGCCCTAAGACGGTGAAGCCTTCTGCGCCGCGTTCGAGATAGCTGCCGCCGAAGTTTTGATTGCTGCTGGCAAGGGCTTCATAAACGTCTTGCAAGGTGAGTTGATAAGCGAGCAAACGTTCGGGATTGGCGATGACTTGATATTGCCTGATGAATCCGCCCCAGCCGCTCACATCGTTGACACCGGGGATGGTGCGCAACTGCGGCTTGACGACCCAGTCCTGCAAGCTGCGCAATTGCATCGCGTCGTAGCCTTTCCCTTCCAACACATAATGGCTGATCTCGCCAAACGGCGTCGCCAACGGCCCCAACACCGGATCAACCTCTTGTGGCAAACGGCCGCGCGCTTCCTGCAAACGTTCGTTGACGAGTTGGCGCGCGAAATAACTGTCTACGCCGTCTTCAAAGACGATGGTCACGACCGAGATGCCGAACTTGGAAATCGAACGCACTTCTTCGGTGCGCCGCAAACCGAGCATCGCGCTTTCAATCGGATAAGTGATGAGCTGTTCGACTTCGGTCGCCGCCGTGCCAGGCGCTTCGGTGAAGATGTTGACCTGGTTGTTGGTGAGGTCTGGATAAGAATCAATCGGCAGACTCGACAACGCGAACAAGCCCGCGCCTGCGAGCAAGAGCGTTAGCGCGATGACGAGAAAACGTTGTTGTAAGGAAAACTCAATTATCGAATTCAGCATGAAAAGGCTTATTCAAATCAACTGCGTAAAGATTGCGGCAACACTAACCATTCTGCCGCTTGTGCCATCAGACGCGCGCTGCTTTTGCGCTGACCTTGCGACAGCGTTGATGGCGGACAAATCAAGGCGTGCGCAGGATTGTCAGGCTCAGGGTCAGCCGTTACGACGTGTTGCAAGGAACGCGGCAAGCCCGCGTTGATTTGCGCCAGTCCATCGTCCGCATCAGAGCGCAACGCAAATTCCTGCGTCGTCAGTTTTGCCAGATCAACCGAAACTTCGTTGGTGTAACTGTCAAGAAAAGCCACTGAACTGAGGCGATAAGTGCCGTCAGGATTTTGCGCGTACCATTGCGGGCGATTGCGGATGCGCCGCCAAAGCCAGTCGTCGTTATCAATCGAAGGGTCGTCAATTCGCTGAGGCATGCAATTTCAAAACGTAGCGATACTTGTTTCCTGTGCTTCGAGCCAACGAACGAGGCGCGTTACTTCAAGCTCTGAAGCTGTGCCTTCACGCATCTCATGCGAGGCATCTTCGATCAAATACTGCATCGAGCCGTCAGGCAGAATTTCCAATTCGGCCCCGCTTTGTTCGGTTTGCCATTCCAACTGAAGCCCGCCGCCCGGTACGGGAAAAATCTGCGGCGCAGGCAAAGCGGTTTGACTCAACTTTTCGATGAGATTGGTGGTTTGGTGTTGAGCGGCAGACTGAATGCGACGACTGCCGTAACCATCCCAGTTTTCCGGCAGTGCAGCGAGCTCAACGATTTTGTTGAGAGCTTCAGTGCGCCACGAACAAGGCTTAACTGTTACGCCTCTTGCCGCTGTTGAAGCACTTAATGTCGGTACTGCTTGATTCATCTTTAGCTCCTTTTCTTTCACGGTGCTGAACTCAACCTTCCCTGAATTCGAGTATATCGGCGGTTCATAAGCGAAGCAATTTTTGGTTCGCTATTCATCTGACAATGCGGCTTTTTGAAATTCCGTCTTGATGAAAAACGCGCCGCGCGTGACGACGCGCTGGCCCGATGACAAGCCGCTGATGATTTCGATTTGTCCGTTTTGTTCGCGTCCGGTTTCGACGGCGACTTTCTCAAACGTGCCGCCATCGCGCGTGAGAAAGACAACTTGCGCGCCTTCGAGTTCCTGCACGGCGTCGCGCGGCACGGCGACGATGGATTGCGCGCCGCCCGCATTCAACACAATGGTCGCGGTCATTTCGGGACGCAGCCGTCGTCCGACGTTTTGTACGAGGCAGCGCACTTGCACGGTACGCGTTGCCGGATCGAGTTCGTTGCCGAGATAAACGACGCGTCCGCTAAAGCGCGCATTCGGAAACGCCGCGAGCTTGAGCGCGACGCTTTGGCCTACGCGCAAGGTGGCGGCTTGCGGTTCGGGCACGGCGGCGATTGCCCAGAGCGTTGACGTATCGGCGATGTGAATCAAGTCGCTCGCTTCGGTCACGACCGTGCCGACTGATACATCGCGTTTGATGACCGTGCCGCTGATGGGCGAACTGATAACGATATCGTCGTGGCTGTCGTGCGGAACCGAAAGGTGTTCGAGAAATTCATCGGCGCGTTCTTTCTCAGCTTGCGCGTGCGCGAGTTCGGCTTCGACGGCTTTGATGTTGGCTTGTGCCTGCGCGACTTCGCGTTGCGCGATGGCTTTGGCGGCGAGCAAGCGTTCGGTGCGCTCGGCTTCAGACTTGGCGAAAGTCAGCGCGCGTTCTTTGTCGGCGACGATCACAGCGGCTTTCGCGGCGGCGGCTCGCGCGTCTACGAGTTCGTGGCTGTGCAGGTAAACCAGCGATTGCCCTTTGCTCACCGTGTCGCCCACCGTAGCGAAAATTTTTGTCACACGTCCGCTGACAATCGTACCCACGCGCGCGGCGGCGTCTTCGTTGAAGGCAAGCCTGCCGGGCGCTTCGATAGATTGCGCGAAGGATTGTGTAGCGACTTCGGCAGATTCGATTTGTCCGCGTTTGATGGCTTCAGCCGAAAGCGTGACGCGGTTTTCATCCAGCTTCGGCGTAGCGGCTGCCGCAGGCGCAGCGGGTTGCGCCGTCGCAGTTTCGTTGCGCGTCGTGCCACAGCCACTCAAGCCAATGCACGCTAACCCAATCAATAGTCCGCCCACGAAGCCACACGAAGAGAACACGAAGGAAGGCAGCAAGAATCTTCGTGTCTTCTTCGTGTGGCTTCGTGGGAGAAATGCTTTTGTCTGCAAGCGAGTATTCATCGTTTATTTTTCCGTAGACGTTTGAATCGCATTCGGGCGCACCGGCAATCGGTCAATACCCGCCGCGCGTTCGAGTTCATGCACGGCGAGTTGGTAATCGTATAAAGCCTGAAAATAAAGCTCCTGTGATTGAGAGCGCGTACGTTGCGCGTCGAGCAGCACGAGCAAATCGCTCGCGCCTTCGCGGTAAGCGGCGAGCGCGACGTTGCGGACTTCGTCGGCTTGTTGCAGGAAGCTGGCGCGAATGCTTTCGAGTTGCTGCTCGCGGGCGGTGAGCGTACGGCGTGCGCTCGTGAGATCAGCCAGCACGAGGCTGCGCGCGTAACGCAACTCAGATTCGGCGACGGCGATGGAGGCTTCGGCGCGCGCGAGCATGCCTTGATTCTTGTTGAAGAGCGGCAGCGGAATCGAAAGCGCACCGTAAAGCGCGTTGTCTACGCCGTTGCGTTTGTAACCCGCCGTGACTTGCCAATCGGGACGCACGCGAGCTTGTTCGAGTTGTAACGCGGCGCGCGCGGTCTCGACGTGCGATTGCGCGAGCATCACTTGCGGCTGGCGCAATGCGGCTTCCTGCAAGGTCGTCGCGGTATAGCTCACGGGCTGCGCTTCCAGATCATCCGCGAGTTCAAAACTCAACGCATCGCTCTCAAACGAATCTGCTCCAACCGCACGCAGCAACTTGATCTTGGCTTGGTCGTATTCAATTGCCGCATTGCGCAACTGATAACCGAAGCGTTGGGCTTCCAAACGTGTTTTGATGAGGTCGCCTTCGGCCACGTAACCCTCTTTGACGCGCGCGGCAGTGAGTTGCACGAGTTGTTCGAGGTTCGTCAGGTTCTCTTGCAAGAGCGCCATCCGCAATCGCTCGAACGCGACTTTTTGATAAGCGGCTTTGACTTCATAAACGAGCTGGCGTTCGAGCGCGGCGATTTCGATGTTGGCCGAAGCGAGATTGCGTTCAGCAACGGCGGTACGCAACGCGCGCTTGTTGCCCGTCTCAATCGTATGCGTAAAGGTCGCAAACCAATCAATCGTCCGCGTGAATTGAAAACCGCCTTCGGGCGGATCGAGCGGAAAGTTTTCGCCGCTCACATTGAACGAAGGATTCGGTCGCAGGCTGGCTTCCAGCTTTTCGGCTTCGGCAATGGCTACGCGTTGTTTCGCGGCGACAAGCAAGGGCGATTGGCGACGCGCTTGTTCGATGGCTTCGATCAACGAAAGGCGTTTGGGCGCAGCTTGCGCAAGCGTGAGCGAAACTGACCACGCGAACACCATCGCCAGTTCAAAAAGCAGAACGAATGGTTGTTTGAATTGAGTGAATGGTTGAGACCAATGCATTGATTCGCAGCTTATCGTCAGCCCTGAACTTCAGGCAATAGCTGCGCAATATCGGGGAATTGAATGTCAACTTCAGAGCAATGCGTGAAGTGAATTTTGGTGAGGGCCTGACTGCTGCGATCAAGCCCTCGCGTGTGACGGTTAGCGAATTCCCTTCTTCGCCAATTGTGCTTTCAACGCGGCGCTGACGGCGGCGTCAAAGCCGGTCGGTTGTTTTTGTTTTTTGCGTTCGACTTCGAGGTATTCAGCGCGTTGTTTCGACAGTTGCGTAATCTCATCGCGCAGCTTTTGTCGTTCGGCCAAACGTTTATCCACTTCTTTTTTGCGATCAGTTGCCGACAGCGTTTTTAGTTCAGCCGGCAGTTCCGCTTCTTTTACTTCTTCCAGTTTGAGCCTGCCGTTTTCGACTTCCTGCAAGAGGTCGCCGTCATAAGCGCGCGAGTTGACGGCTTTATTCAACGCGCGGTCGGCTTTGGCCGCCGAAGCCGCGCCCGCCAGAATCTTTAGTTCGGAATCGGCTTGCCGCGTCAGGTTGCTGGCCTGCACTTCACCCGCGCCATAAGTCATATACGTGCCGCCCATCTGATTGCTTAACGCGCCGAGCTTGTCGTCATACGGTGTAGTGATGACCGCCACGCCGCCGTCTTGCGCGATAGAAAAATATTGCCCTTGTCCGGTTTGCGCGATGGTTTCCCACACGGGGCGCGTACCAGCGAGATTGCCGCATTGAATCGTATTGACCACGATGTCGCGCTGGCGGGCTTGTTGCACGGTGCGCGCGGCATCGGGTTCGTCTTGATAATCTTCGTGCGGCGGCGCGTCGCCGACGAGGAAGAGGATTTGCGCTACGTTGTTTGATTGTTGCGCCCAGCCCGCTTTATGCACAGCGTCGGCCAGCGCGCGGCGCACGTTCTCTGGCGTATCGCCTCCGCCGTCGGCGCGAAAGTCCATCAGGCGCGAATACACCGCATCGAGGTCTTCGGTGAGCGGTGTGATTTGTGTGACGTATTGATCGCCGCGATCACGATAGGCGACCAGCCCTACGCGCACGCGCGGACGAGCTGACGATTGCATCACTTCGTTGACGATGCCCCAGACGCGCTGCTTCGCGCCTTCGATCAAGCCGCCCATCGAACCGGTCGTATCAATTGCAAAAACCAGTTCGAGCGTTTTCTGATTCGATGATGTGTTAATGACGTTGGGCGTGGGCGACGGCGCCAGCTCAGGCCATGAATCGGGCGGCGTGACGGCACGTGATTTGGTGAACGTAACAAAGAGCGCGCTCAACAGCACGCCCGCGATCAACAGGTTGGTAAACAACACTTTTTTCATACAGCAAACTCCTGAGAAAAGGGACGGTTTCTAAATGGCAGATAGCCGGAATGGTTCTCTGTCTTGCTCGTGGCGTGCTGCTTGAACGCAGTATAGCGAATTGAGTTGCAGACGAATTTTCGCGCGCGGCTTTACCTCAAGCTAACGGCTGTCGCATTCTACGCGCCGATTCAATCACGTCTCAGGAGCGTCTCTTTCATCCATGCAAAAAGTCATTCTCATCACCGGAGCCAGTCGCGGCATCGGCGCAGCAACCGCGAAACTGGCGGGCGAACGCGGTTACACTGTCGCGGTCAATTACCAAAGCAATCGCGCCGCCGCTGAACAAGTCGTCAAACACATCGAACAAGCGGGCGGACGCGCGCTCGCCATCGCCACCGACATCGCCGTCGAAAGCGAAGTCGTCAAGATGTTCGAGACGATTGATCGTGAACTCGGCGCGTTGCATGCGCTGGTCAACAACGCGGGCATTCTCGAAAAGCAAAGCCGCCTTGAAGACATGGACGCCGCGCGTTGGCAGCGCGTGCTGGCGACCAACGTCACTGGCGCGTTCGTCTGTGCGCGCGAAGCCGTTCAACGTATGTCGCTCAAACATAGCGGGCGCGGCGGAGCCATCGTCAATGTTTCTTCAGCGGCGGCACGGTTGGGCGGCGCGTTTGAATATATTGATTACGCTGCGTCGAAAGGCGCGATTGATGCGATGACGTTGGGCTTAGCAAAAGAAGTGGCGACCGAAGGCATTCGCGTCAATGCGGTGAGACCGGGCGTGATTTACACCGACATTCACGCGCGCGGCGGCGAACCCAATCGCATTGAACGAGTCAAAGACTCCGTACCTATGAAACGCGGCGGCCAGGCGCTCGAAGTCGCGCAAGCCATCTTGTGGCTGCTTTCTGAAGAAGCCTCGTATGTGACCGGCACGATCATGGACGTGTCGGGCGGTCGCTAAGCCGCGCGCT
>JABFSD010000652.1 GCA_013140935.1 Acidobacteriota bacterium | reverse complement strand
AAGGCGTGGGGGTTCGAGTCCCCCCTTTCGCATAAGCCCGTTAGGCCGTCGCGCAGCCTGCCTGAGTATCATCGGAATTGCATACGGGAATGGCACAAGTTTTATAGTCTTAACAGAAGGAACATACCGTTGAAATTACAAGTCACGATCACCGATGTGTCGCAGGTCAAGAAAGACCTCGCCGTCGAAATCCCCGCGCTCGAAGTTAAACAGGAACTCGAAAAAATTCTCGACTCTTATCAACGTCAGGCGCAATTGCCCGGCTTTCGGCAGGGCAAGGCTCCGCGCGAAATGATCAAGGCGCGCTTCAAGAACGAAGCGCGCAGCGAAGCGATTCAGCAACTGGTTCCGCACGCACTGACGCACGCCATCGTGGATCACAACTTGCGCGTGGTCGGCGAACCCGCGCTGGCTGACGTAGCCATCGGCGATGACAACGTGTTGCGATTCAAAGCGACGGTCGAAGTCATTCCAGAATTCGAGTTGAAGGATTATAAAGGACTCGCCGTCACCAAACAGTTGCGCGTGGTGGAAGAGAAAGACGTTGACGCGATTATCGAACGCTTCCGCGAAACGACGGCCAAGTTCGTTGACGTGATGGAACGCGCTGCGCAAGCGGGCGATTTTGTTACGGTTGATCTCGTCGGTAAGTATCTCGATCCGAAAGAGCCGCACGAAGAAGAAGGCTTGAAATCTGACGGCGTCGTCATCGAACTCAATGCCGAAGGCGTGCAAGCCGAATTCAACGAAGCTCTGACCGGCGTGAAGGCAGAAGACGTGAAAGAGTTTCGCGTCATTTATCCCGAAGATTTCACGTCAACCGGCTTGGCAGGCAAGACGCTGGATTTCACCGCGACCGTGAAAACCTTACAGGCCAAAGAGATGGCCGAAGTGAACGACGAATTCGCCAAAGCGAGTGGCGGGGCCGAATCGGTGCAGGAAATGCGCGACAAGATTCGTGACAACATGGTGAAGATGGCGGAACAGGAAGCCGACGCAAAGCTGCGGGAAAACATGGTCGAGAAGCTGCTGGAAGATTACGATTTCGCCGTGCCTTCGGTGCTGGTCGAGCAACAATCGCAAGATCGTTTGCAGCAGTTCGCTTATCGGCTGATGAATAACGGCATGCCACCCGAATATCTCAATCAAATAGACTGGAAGGAACGCGCCGCCGAAGCCAGAGTCTTTGCCATGCGCGACATACGCGCGGCGCTCGTGATCGGACGCATCGGTGAAGCCGAAAACCTGGCGGTCGCGGATGAAGAAGTTGATTACGAAATTGCCGCGATTGCCGAAGAAGAAGGCAAATCTTTCAGCGAGGTGAAAGCGAGTTTGACAAAGGATGGGGGGATTTCTAGTATCGAATCGCAGTTGAATTACAACAAATCTCTCGACTGGCTCGTAGCGAACGCGCAAGTCACCGTTGAGGAACTTACCTCTGAACAACTCGCGCAAGCGAATGCACCCGCAAGCGTTGATTCGTCAACACCGTCCCCGGAACAAGCTAATACAGCGACAGCGGAATAATCCGGTCGTCGTTTTCGCGGAGCAGGTTTTTACAGCTTGCTTCTAAACCATACGCAGCTTCACGTAACAAGGGGCTGCGTCTTATCCGTAATCAGGTACATAAAGCAGTTATGATGGAACCGAAGAATTACTACGTGCCGACCGTAATTGAGCAGACGCCACGTGGCGAGCGCTACTCCGACATTTTTTCGCGTCTGCTCAAAGACAACATCATTTTTTTGGGTACGCCGATTGACGACACGGTCGCCAATCTGATCGTCGCCCAAATGCTGTTTCTCGAATCGGAAGACCCTGACCGCGAGATTTCGCTTTACATCAATTCGCCGGGCGGTTCGGTGACGGCAGGCTTGGCGATTTACGACACGATGCAGTTCGTCAAAAACCCTGTGACCACGTTTTGCATCGGACAATGCGCTTCGATGGGCGCGGTGCTGTTGGCGGCGGGTCGTCCGGGTCGTCGTTTCGCGTTGCCGAATTCGCGCATTCTGATTCATCAACCGCACGCGGGCGGCATTTCAGGACAAGCCAGCGACATCAAGATTGCGGCGGAAGAAATTCTGCGGCTGCGCGAACGCATCAACGAAATTCTCGCGAACCACACGGGCAAAACGCTCGAACAAATCGAAAAAGACGTAGACCGCGACCGCATCATGAGTTCGCAGCAAGCCAAAGAATACGGCTTGCTCGATCTGGTGATTGCGCACCGCGAATAACCTCGCGTTGGCCACGGCGACCGAGTAAGTTCGGTCGCCGTGGCTGTTTCAGCTTATGCCAGCGTATGCAAGACCAGCACTCCCTTCTCGACGGAAACCCCGCGCCAGATTCACTCGAAAGCTTCCCCGCTGCTACGACCGGACGGCACGTATTGCGCTGCTCGTTCTGCGGTCTGGGCGAAGGCGAAGTCGCGCGGCTGTTCGAGGGGCATTCCGGCTACATCTGTGACGAGTGCGTAGACGTGTGCGTCCAACTGTTAGAAGACTTCCGCGAGTTGGGTGTGAAAGCCCCGCCACAAGATCGTCCGTGGTACAAAAAGATTTTGGGCGGCGGCGCGGTGACCAGTGATTGCAGCTTCAACCATCACGACCGGAACAATCCGCAAGGCGCGCGGCTTTTCCCCGGTAATGACGCACAGATTTGCGACAAGTGCGTAAGAGCTTGCGAAGTGCTGAAATCGGGAATGATTTTTGGATAAATTTTGCGGCACGGGCTGCCAGCCCGTGCCACGTCGTTTGTAACGAAACAGCGGGTTTGACCAGTAAGAAAAGTAAACCCCTCATTCGTTTGTAAAGTTTTTCAGCGGACGGCTATGATGCCGCACGTCTCGCGTAGGGCGAACACGCGCGACGGCGACTGGCGGATTCAACCTTCAAATGATTCATCCCACAAGACCAGCGGAGGCGACACGGTGAACCGACGCGGCGAAGATACATTGCGTTGCAGCTTTTGTGGCAAAAGCCAAAACGAAGTCAAAAAGCTCATTGCCGGGCCGACCGTTTATATCTGCAATGAGTGCATAGACATTTGCATCGAGATCATCAGCGACGACGCGCAACAGGAAGCCGCCGCCGCGCGTCCGCCGCTGCCGCGCCCGCACGAAATCAAAAACTTTCTGGATGAATACGTCATCGGTCAGGACGACACCAAAAAGAAACTCGCCGTCGCCGTTTATCAACATTACAAGCGCATCGAAATGATGAAGCGTCGCACCGATGTCGAAATTCAAAAGTCGAACATCCTGCTGATGGGGCCGACAGGTACGGGCAAGACGCTGCTCGCGCAAACGCTGGCGCGTATGCTCAAAGTGCCCTTCACCATTGTGGACGCCACCAC
>JABFSD010000392.1 GCA_013140935.1 Acidobacteriota bacterium | reverse complement strand
TCGTCGCACCGCTGCGCGTGCGCGTCGAAGCGGTGCGGGTGGTGGTGGTTTTCTTTTCGCGATAGATGTGGTTTGAACCACAGGTGCGGCACTGTACGCGTTCAACCGTGACATCAGGTTTGAGTGCGGCGACGACGTGTTCGCGGATGTCTTTGCAACGTCCGCATTTGGTTTCTACGTCATCTCCGAGTTTGAGTTGTTTTACGATTCCGAGCGAGTTCTGCATCTTGAGAAATACCAGATATAGATAAATTTTGAGAAAACTTCAGCGTGGTTTTACTGCGTGAGCAATTTATCGTAGCGATGGCGAGAAAGCAAAAAATTCGCCGCCTTTTTTACCCCACGCTGATTTGACATAACGTGTCGCGTATCTCATGGAGCCGTCATTTCCGCTGCTTCAACCGGCACAAAAGGCTGCCATTTGGGACGGCTGCCCGAAGCCAGGCGGCGCGTTTGTCCGGCTTTGTCGGAAAGTACGATCTCGGTTTCGTCGTCATATACGAGCAAGGTTTGTGAAGGATTCCACTCGCCCGGCAGTGAAATCATCATATCGAGCGACAGTTGTCGCGGCGCGCCACCCCACATTTCGACCAGATAAAGCCGACCGTAACATAAGCCCGTCTCTGAACACGATTGCCCCGGATTGAATAACACGTAGCGTCCATCAGGCGACCACGTAGCCTCAATAATAAAACGCCCTCCCATCTCTTCCGCTGAAAGCTCGAAGCCCGCAAGGTGCGCCAAATCGGTGATTTGCCAGCGTCGCCCCGTTTCAAGATGCGCGACGAATAACTCTTCGGTTAAGTCATTCGAGTCTTTGAAAAGCGCGAACTGTCCATCGGGCGCGACTGACAATTCGCCCACACGCCGTACGATGGGCGACGGCTGTGCGGCCAGCGCGTTGTATTCATCTACGCTCAACTCGCGCGCGCCACGTTCGCCGATGCGCAGACCGAACACGCGCGGCAAGCCTTCTTCGTCCAGCGTATGGGCGATGATCGTTGCGCTGTCGCGTCCCAGTTCGAGGCGATCCAGTGAAACAAGAGCGGGCAGATTCAGCGCACCGCCACTCGCCAGATTACCCGTTGCCAGCGCCGCATCGTAAAAGCGGGTGCCTACGGCAAAGTAAATGTGCTGCCCGTCCGCTGACCAGAGGAAATCCTGAATGGCTTCATTCGGCGGAGCGATAGCGATCATTCGCATATCACTGCCGTCGCTGCGCATCGCCCACAAGCTGCCTTCGTTCAAATAGGCGATGTAAGACGGCGATTGGGCTTGTACCAACTGCGCGAAGCCAAACCAACTGAGCGCGCACAAAACAAAAAAGGAAAATCGCATTTAGTTCTTTTTAGGGGCCGGAAAACGAAAAGCGCGCTCGACCCAATCTTTCACCTCCGTTGAAGCCACGCCGTCGCGCCACAGCCAACGCATCATTTCCGGCATAATCATTCCGCCGTATTTTTGCCCGTGCAGGTTCATGCTCCACGAATAGTTCACATCGTAGCCTTTCTGCGTGAGCGCCTTCATCAGCCGCACGTTCTGATAAAACCAGTCGCGCTTTTCGTCATATTCGCCGTTCCCGCGCAAGCCGCGATTGTCATTGCGCCCATCGCAGAGATAAACGCGAATCGGTTTCTTTTCGCTCTCCAACACTTTTTCGGGATAGACGTGTCCGCCGCGCAGGTTCACGAAACTGCCTACGTTGCTCAACACTTTGCGGAAGTGGTTCGGGCGTTCCCACGCGACGGTGAACGCGGCAATCGCGCCCGAACTCGATCCGCCGATGCCGTGCATCTCAGGGTCTTTCGAAATGTTGTATTCCTTGTATAAAACCGGCATCAGTTCGTCGGTGATGACGCGCGCATACTTGTCATCGAGCGTGTTGTACTCAGTCGGACGATTCGTCGTGCGGTCGCCCCATTCCTGTGCGTTGGGTTCGGGCTGTTCGGGCGTACGACCGGGGTTGATGAATACGCCAATCATCACGGGAATCTCGCGGCGATAGATGAGATTGTCCATCACGTTTTGCGCACGAAGATCGCCGTTCTCGTTCATAAACGCCTGCCCGTCCTGATAAATCATCAAAGCTACTGGGGCCGCCGCGTCATATTGCGCAGGCACGTAGACCCAATAAGTGTGTTGCGTACCCGGATAAGCGCCGCTGGTGCTGGGCAAAGTATAAGGCCCGCGTATCTCGCCTTTCGGCACGCCTTCTTGCGGCAATGAATCCGGCCCTAGCCGATATTGCGAATTCGGGTTCGGCCCCGGCGGCATCGGCGGCGGCGTATTTACGCGTGGTGCGGAGGGTGTTTGCGCTGCGGGCGTTTGTGCCGACGCGACGAACGCCGCTGCCAGCATAAGGATTGCCAAAGTGCAGGTAATTGTTTTGCTCATCGTGAATTCCTCATTGGGATAAAGTTACTTCCGCTGCCATTCCCGCTTTCAGCACGCCGTTGCGATTGGTCGGACGCACTTTCACCGCAAAGACCAGGTGATTGCGTTCGTTACGGCTTTGCACGTTGCGCGGCGTGAATTCGCCTTGCGTATTGATCTGTTCGATCACGCCGTCGAACTCTTCGTTCGTATCAATTTTGAGCCGGGCTTTCTGCCCTACTTTAAGTCCGCCGATTTGCGGTTCGGGGACGTAAATGCGCACGAAGAGTTGGCTGCTTTCGAGCAGGCGCGCGACGGATTGATTGGGCGTCAGCAAATCGCCGGGACGAATCGAAATCACTTCTACCGTCGCATCTGCCGGCGCGGTGATTTGCCCTTCGGCGAGTTGCACTTCGAGTTGTGCTCGCCGCGCCTGTGCTTCGGTGAGTTGGGCGCGGGCATCGGCGATCTCTTCGGCGCGCGGCCCGACGGCGACGAGGCGTTCGGCTTGTTGCGCTTGACGGTAACGCTCTTCGGCGGCGCGTATGTCTTCTTTGCGGCTGCCGTTGAGCAACAGGTCGAGGCGTTTCTTTTCAGCATCGCGGCGGGCGGTCAGCGTGTCTACGCGATAACGTGCGGCGTCGTATTCAGACTGCGCAATGTCGCCGTTTTGCCGCAGCTTGCTTACGCGATTGAATGCCGTCGAAGCGTTGTTGAGTTCGGCTTCAGCGGCGGCGACGGCGGCGCGGGCTTGTTCGATTTCTTCAGGACGCGGCCAGTTGCGAATGGCTTCGCGATTGGCAAGCGCGGTTGCCGTAGCGGCTTGGGCTTGCGCTTTTTCTTCAGGGCGCGCGCCGTTGAGCAGGCGCGTCAAACGGGCTTGATGTTGTGCGATGCGGGCGGCGGCTTGCGCGCGTTGAGCTTCGAGATCGGCCATATCCAGCCGCACGAGTGCATCCCCGCTTTTTACCGCTTGGCCTTCTTC
>JABFSD010000286.1 GCA_013140935.1 Acidobacteriota bacterium | reverse complement strand
TCACGGCGAAGGACCTCACAAATAAAACACCAGGCCAGGTTCGGCAATTCGCTAAGGATATCAACCTAAGAGAGTCCGCAACTAGGCCGGACAAATGGTTTGATCCAGTGACTAATAAGGAACGGTTACGTTTAGACCAAGGTCACATTGATAAAGAAACAGGGGAACCTTTTGATTTGCCCGAAGCTGCCGTTCCACACGTTCACGGCTATGGTCCTGATGGGAAATTAAAAATAGTAGATGCGAACGGAAACCCTCACTTCCCAACGCTATGACAATGGAAAAAAACAACAGCAATATGAATACAATAATTAACGATGAAGTATTTAGGATGAATAACGAAGTAGTCATGTGGGTTGTTGATTCTTCGGCGATTCATCTAAAAGTAATTACTCAAAGCGGT
Organism: Acidobacteriota bacterium; assembly: GCA_013140935.1. GTDB lineage: Bacteria > Acidobacteriota > Blastocatellia > RBC074 > RBC074 > JACPYM01. The sequence continues at coordinate 2,956 of JABFSD010000286.1, read as the reverse complement.
GATCCTGCTGAGTTAAACAAGGAAGAGGCTATAGAGCTGATTTCTGTATTACAAGAATTACTTAAAAGGCTCGAATAAAGCTTTATTATGTTACCCGTAAACACTCACATATTTTTCAGCGGTGGTAAGTATCTAACACTAATATTTTTAATAACAAAGACCAACTCGACACCGACAACTACGATGCGAATGGCAATACGCTAGCAGCCGACGGCAAGAGAGTTTAGTTACACTTACGACAATCGGCTGAAGTCGGTGAATGGCGGAGCGATTACGCTGGGTTACGACGGCAACAACAACCGCACGAGCAAGACGGTCGGCGGAGTGACTACGAATTACCTGGTGGATGAGTTATCGCCCTCCGGTTACGCGCAAGTCGTCGAAGAATTAGTGGGCGGGCAGGTGCAGAAGACCTACACGTGGGGCCACATGCTCATCAATCAGCGGCGACTGGTGGCGGGCAGCTATGTGGTGTCTTACTATGGGCAGGACGGTAGCGAAAATGTCCGTCAGTTGTTTGATAATTCAGGAGCAGTGACCGATACGTTTGCTTATGATGCTTTTGGTATTTTGATTGGTCGGACAGGTACGACTGCGAATAGTTACCTTTATCGAAGCCAACAATTCGACGCGGATTTAGGTTTTTATTACAACCGAGCGAGATATTACGATCAGACGAGAGGAAGGTTTTTTAATAGAGATCAATTTGATGGGATAAGCTTCGTTCCTCAAAGTTTACATAAGTATCTTTACGCGCACGGTGATCCTATGAATTTGCTAGATCCGAGTGGTTACTCTACTCTTGCAGACTATGATTTATTACTCTGGCTACTGTTAGGGGCTAGTGTTGCAGCTACAATTTACTACACGACTAAAGTTGTAGAAGTATTAAGGCGGTTTCCTCCTGTACCAGATGTTTGGGATAAAGATAAGGATAAGGATAAGGAAAAAGATAAAGAAAAAGACAAGGACAAGGACAAAAAACGTCCTCTAGGGGTAATGCGGGTGCAGTTGCAGACAGGCAACGTTAATGTCTTTTCTATTCCAGTTTGGGCACCAGATGAACGAGGCGTTGCTGTATTACATTTACGAACTGCACTACACCTTTTATTCTTAGTCGGAAAAGGAATGATTAGCAGTAACCCAAAAGTAGAGTCTGCATTTTTGGGCGCTATCGCAAGATCAAGCATGGCTTATGGAACTTTTCCGCCCATCGGTGTTTCAATGATTGGTAATTTTTGGCGAGAAGAATTTCGCGATAGAAAGGGGAAATTTAGAGTTGACAGTGAAAATTTAGCCGGTGTAAATCTTCGATACTAAGTCGGCTATAGGTCAACGCATAAATGGTTAATCGTTTGGAGAATATCTCCAAAACAAAAAACTCGGACTTGTTTATTCATTTATGCGTTCTATCTCGTTTAGGGCATGGACAAATCTTAAGCGCAAAACGGTAATTTAAATCGCTTTATTTACTGAATAAGCACGGCAATTTATGAAAAATGAACTACGACACCTCTTAAATAGGTTAAGTGAAGGTGATAGGGATGTTCAAAATACAGCCATTGTTCAATTAGGCATTCTTTTAGAGAAGAGTACTTCTGACACCGATAATAATGATTCCTCTGGGCTTATTTTGGAACAATCGGTTGCAGGGTTAGAAATATCAAAAACTGACGCTCGCTTGATTTGCGATAAATTGTATGATTTTGCGGTGACAGCGGAAGATGGCTCTCCTGCGATTTGGGCATTAGGAAAAGCCTTTAGCAGCTACACTCTTGAGCTATTGATATCTTTGTTGTGCTTAAAAGGCTCCGTATTTAACGATGCTTCCATTTGGCAATTATTAGTTGCGATAGATAACCTTATGCCTTTACTTTCTTCATATAGTTCGTCAAGCCACGCGCATTCAGCTAAATACATTCAGCTAAAATCTAAACTTAACAAATACGCAAAGAGTGACAATAATCAGCTAGCCAAGCTCGCGCAAAAAATACGTTTGGAATTACTTGGTTAATCGTAATATGTTGCCATAAGGAAAGTTGAAGAAAAATTCGATTGGCATATCTGCCGGCCGAACGAAGTGAACCGTTAGCTACCAATCTCTGGTGACCAACGTAGTAGTGGACGACCGACCCGGCGACCTTGCCGCCCCTCGTCACGCAAGGCTGGATTGCGCAACCCATCCATCAAAGCGAAGTCAGCGGACGCATTCAGGTCAGGCTGGCGAGCAACGTCTCGGTTTACAAAGGCGACCTCTATCTCTGTGACGGCACCAACCCGCCCACCAACTGCCAACTCGTCGTTGGCAACGTACAAGTGCAGCCCCGCGGCGTGATTTATGATTTCGATCCGACGCTGCTTTACAACGGCGAATGCGTTTTTCAGTTCGACGCTTGCGAAAACATCAACGGCCAGCCCGGCGCGCGCCAGATCAGTCAGGTCTATTTCACCGTCGTAGGGGAAAACAAACCCGGTCGCGTGGTGTTAAGCCTGAACGATTTCACCGTACCCGCCGCAGGCATTCCGCTCACCATCGCGCGCAAGTACGACAGTCTCGAACGCAGCGTGAACGGCGATTTCGGCTACGGCTGGTCGCTGGGGATTTACGCGACGCGCTTGCAAGTCGCGCCTGACCAGAGCGTGACTTTCACCGACCCGGCCAGCGGACGCCGCGTGAATTTCGGCTTCACGCCGCGCGCTTACGGCGGACTGATGTCGTTCCTTTACGAAGCCGCTTACACCGGCGAGCAAGGGGTTTACGGCAAGCTGACCGATGACGGCTGCGGCTTGCTCTATCAATCAGGCCGCCAATATCGCTGCACGTTTAGCAACACTTACTCACCGACGACGTATACCTACACCGATCCTTACGGGCGTGAATACAAGATGGGGGCGGACGGACGGCTGCAATCCATCAAAGACCCCGCATCACGCAAATCACAGCATACCTGAGTTC
>JABFSD010000328.1 GCA_013140935.1 Acidobacteriota bacterium | reverse complement strand
ACACTATGAAATCGAATCACTTCACCACCAAACTCGTCGTCCTGTTGAGCGTTGTTTTGCTCACCGCGCTTTCCGGCTTCGCGCAGGAAGCGCCCAAACCGCAGCTTTCGCGCGTTTCGGTCACGCAGGTCAAACCTGAAATGTGGGAGCAGTTTCTGGCGTTCTATAAAAACGAAACGCTGCCCGCGCTCAAGAAAGGCGGCATCAAACAATCACTCGTCATGCAATCGTCCGGTCCGGTCGGCAACGGCTATGAACTCAGAGTCGTACAGCCTGTCGAAAGCCTCGCGCAGCTCGACGAAGGTAGCGCACTCACCAAAGCCCTCGGCCCGGAAGGCCGCAAGGCTTATGACGCCAAGCGGCGCACGATGATCGTCAGCAGCCACGCTTACATCATCCGGTCCATTCCCGAAGCGGCCATCGCGCAAAACGGTACGTCGAAACTGATGGTACGCCGCGAAATCAGCGTTGTGCCGGGTCGTAGGGCTGATTACGAGACCTATCAAAAAGACCTGTTGGCGGTGCTGAAAAAGACGAACCTCAAAGGCCATCGCGTCAGCCGCATGGTCATCGGCGGCGATCTCAATACTTACTACCACGTGGATTCGTTTGACTCGTGGGCAGAGTACGAGAAGTTTCAGGAAGGGCTGTCCAAAGTCGAAGGTTACAGCAAGCTGGCAGGCCGGACAGTGGACGTCGTGATGCACACGACCCTCTCGAGGTACGCCCCGATGCCGGAGCTAGGCATTACGCCGACGCCGGTGAATACGGCGAACAAGTAACTGAACTCAGGCTGGGTCGTCGTAGTCGCTCAAATAAAATCGTCCATCGTGATCCATCAGGCCAATACGGGCAGCCCGATACGAGTGCGATTGAGGAAACCTACGCGGCCCAGCACGTTGACGGCGAAATGTTCGTCTGCGGCGAAATACACGATAGACGTAGTAGAAAAGCCCAGCACTTCTAACGTGACTTCATGGCCGTAGGTGAGGAAGCGTCCGGTAGCAGTACCAATCCATTGCAGGTGACCGCTTTCGATGTCAAAGCCAAGCCGTTCGCCCACGATGCGCTGGAAAACGCAAAAAGTAGAACCGGGATCGAACTTCGCCATCAGCTCTCGTGACTTACTGCCTGACCTCAACGTTACAGGCACGTTGATATCCATTTGGCTCAGGTCGTAGTCGTAGAAGGTTTTGAATTCGAGTTTATGCATCTACCGGTCCAATGATGCCAGTCATATTAGGGCCTGGCTCTTCTTGTATCTGAACCAAAAACGGAACCTCGATGCCAGCGGCGATGGCTTCTTCATCAACCCGCCGACCGTCAAAGCCGTGACTGATAAGCCGGTCGCCCACCAGCACAACCCATTGTCCCAGATATTCGGCGCGATGTTCTTTAATCCATTGTTGCGCTTTGCGAAAACGCGCCAACTGTTCTTCCGGCGTTTCTTTAGCAGTAACAGCAGGCGCTGGGGACGCAGCAACGGCGGCATCCAATCGCTCTTGCACCTGCAACCATTCGCGCAGTTGGCGACGGTCAACAGGTCGCAATTGTTTCGCGGTTTCAATCGCTTGTTCGAGTCTGGTCATCGTTGATTCCTCTTTTCGCTGTCAGATGAATGAGCAGATATTACTTGAAAGCCGCGCCAACGGTCATCTCATTCAGGCCCTTCAGGCTCGCAACCTTGACACGCTTGCGTATGCCTTCATAAGCTGCCTGCGTTTTCACGACCCACACAATCTTACGGAGCAAACACCCGTGCCTTTCTTTTTCGATCTGTCATCCCTTATCCCCATCGCTGAACGCAATCCGTTCGAGCCGGTCGTCGTCAACGATGACGAACCGGTTCAACATGACATTCCTGAAACAACCGAAGCTGCGCAACCTGATTTCGGCTTACCGATTCCCACCACTTACATCGTGGATTTAATGCGCGCGCTGGTGCAAGACCCGTTTCATCTGTTTGTGCATTGGCAGTTGAAAGACGATCCGTTCACGCGCTTGTCTAAAATGTTTCCTCCCACGGCGGGCGGCCAGGAAGACTTTCACACCGTGCTCAAACTCGTAGACGAAACCAACGCCATCGCCGTGTTTTTCAACGCGGCTTATACTAGCGAGTACTGGTTTCAGGTTTATCCCGACCGCACTTATCGCGTCGAACTGGGTGTGAAATCTTCGCGGCACGGCTTCATCAAGCTACTCGCATCGCAGCCCGTGCGGATGCCGCGCGGCGCTCCGTCGGATCAAAGCGCCGACGAAGCTGAATACAGCATCGGCGCGGATGAATACTTAAAAGTGCTGCGCGAAAGCCATCTCGTACCCGAACGCGCTTTCACGCCGCAAGGCTTGCTGCCGCAACACGAAGCCGACGAGCGCGCGTGGCAAACGCTGCCCGCTTCGTTTCAACAGTTGTTGACCACGATGGCCGACATTCAGGGCGGACGCGACTATGAACGCTGGTGGGAAAAATTAAGCTCTGCCGAACTGGCCGATTGGGTGCGCGAATTTTTGCGCACGCTGCAACAGATGGGCGGCGATGAAATGGGCTATTTGCTGTTGTTGAGTTATCTGCCCGAACTGTTGCGCCGCGCCGTATTGGCGGAGTTGGGCGAAGGAGCCGAGGCCGCGCAACTCGAAATTGATAAACCCATCGCGTTATATATGTCGGAGAAACTTGGTTTGGGTTCGTCAGAGCAACGCCCCACACCGCCTGTATCGCCGGTGCCTGGGCCTGCGCTGCCGAATGCGCCGGGCAGCCTCACGAACGTGCAATGGCTGCCCAGTATGAACCGTTAGCTTGTAATTGGATTGCGTCCTTCCCCTTTGATGCAATCTTTGCCGTCAGTATCGCCAACTGTGGGCACGCATTACCGTCAGCGTCGCGCGCGGTTCGCCTTTAGGAGAAGAATTGGGGAGAACTCCCAGCTTCCGCTGTGAGCGTTATGAAGATCATTGCATCGTCTTGTTCTGTGGGCTGTTGGTTACTGCTCGTTAGTCTTTCTCTCAACGGTTTCGGACAAACCGTCTTGCCGCCCGACTTGGCTGCGCCGAAAAAGCACGTCGCCGCCGAAGCGGAAAAGGTGCCGCGTTGCGCTGCGCTCGAAGAAGGCAAGCCGGATTGCGGCAACGCTGTTTCAATGGAAGAGGTTTTACGTTCTTTGCCCAAACCTGTCGTGCCCTTGCCCGAACCAAGTTTGACCGACTTGGCGACAACGGCAGACAAACTCATCACGCCACGTTATGAAACGCCTGAAACCTTGCCGCAACGCAGCGACATAACCAGCTTTCAATGGCGCAGCGCCTGGCAACAGTCGTTGACGTTTTTAGGCATTCAACATGCGTTTCGTCTGGCGACGGAAAAAGGCACGCGCGCTGAATTGAAAGGGCCGTTTTTCAAGGACTATGTCAAAGCGGTCGGCCAACTCGCCGCATGGGATGACGGCGATCCGTTTTTGGTGAATTACATTGGGCATCCGATGATGGGGTCGGTAACGGGCTATCTTCAGGTGCAAAACGATCCGCGCGGCATTCGGCAAGAGGTCGGCCTGACGAATAAACATTATTGGAAAAGCCGCCTGAAAGTCTTTGGCTGGAGTTTCGTTTACAGCACGCAATTCGAATTGGGGCCGGTCGGCGAAGCGGGTTTGGGCAACATTGGCATTCGGCCTTACGCAGGCCACAAGCACCCGATGGCTTACGTTGATCTGGTCGTCACCCCTGTCGTGGGTACGGCCTGGCTGGTCGGCGAAGACACGCTCGACAAATATCTGATTCGTTATCTCGATCAGAAAATCAATAACCGCGCCGTACGCATTTTGCTGCGCGGCTTTCTCAATCCTACCCGCAGCATGGCGAACATGCTGCGCGGCAAAACCCCGTGGCATCGGGATGATCGTTCGTTTTAGTCGTTAGTGGCTACCTTATGGAAACCGGCTATCTAAGTCTCGTCCTGCACGCACACCTGCCTTTCGTGCGTCATCCCGAATATCCAGATTTTCTCGAAGAAGATTGGCTGTATGAAGCGATCAGCGAGACTTACATCCCGCTGCTGCAGGCCTTCAAGACCTTGCAACGCGACGGCGTGAAGTTTCGCGTGACGATGAATATGTCGCCGCCGCTGTGCGAAATGCTGGCGGATGAATTGTTGCAAGCGCGTTACGTCGCGCATCTCGACAAGCTGTGTGAACTCACCGAGAAAGAAGTCGCCCGCACGAAAGAAGACGCGCCGAACTTTCACAGCGCCGCGTTGATGTACCGTCGCCATTTCAACGAATGCCGCGAAGTCTTTAATTCTTATGACGGCAACATCCTGCGCGGCTTTCGTGAACTGCAAGACGCGGGTTTGATCGAAATCATCACTTGCTGCGCCACGCATGGCTTTCTGCCGCTGATGGCGAACGAGACAGTCAAGCGCGCACAGATTCAAATCGCCAAAGAAAATTACCTCAAGCATTTCGGACGCGCGCCGCGCGGCATCTGGCTGGCGGAATGCGCGTTCAATCCAGGCGACGATCAATACCTGCGCGAAGCGGGCATCAAGTTCTTCATCTCTGACGCGCACGCGATTTTGTATGGCACGCCCCGCCCGCGTCGCGGCATTTACGCGCCGGTCGTCACCCCCAATGACGTAGCCGTTTTCGCCCGCGACACCGAAACCAGCGAACAGGTTTGGTCATCCGAGATCGGCTATCCGGGCGATCCGCTTTATCGTGAGTTTTATCGTGACTTGGGTTACGACGCGCAGGATTTCGATTACATTAAACCTTACCTGCACGACGACGGCGTGCGCCGCAACATCGGCCTCAAATATCACCGCATCACCGGCAAAGTCGCGCTGCATGAAAAAGAGCCTTACGTGCCCGAATGGGCGCAGGAACGCGCTGCCATGCACGCGGGCAATTTCTTGAGCAACCGTCAGGCCCAAGCCGCGCATTTGAATTACACGTTGGGGCGTCCGCCGCTGATTCTCGCGCCTTACGACGCCGAACTCTTCGGCCACTGGTGGTTCGAAGGGCCGCACTTTTTGTATTACCTGTTCCAGCAACTGCATTACGACCAGAATCAGATTCAGTCGATTTCACCGATTGACTATCTTGAGATGTATCCCGACAACCAAAAGCAAACACCCTCAGCTTCGTCGTGGGGCGCGGAAGGCTATAACCGCGTCTGGATCAATCGCCAAAACGACTGGATGTATTTGCACCAACACGTCGCTGAAAACCGCATGATCGAGTTGGCTGAACGCTATTCATCCGCCGAGGGCTTATTGCTGCGTGCCTTGAATCAAGCCGCACGCGAATTGCTGCTGGCGCAATCTTCCGACTGGGCTTTTATCATTACGACAGGGACGATGGTGCAATACGCGATCAAACGCTTTAAGGATCACATCCATCGCTTCACGCGGCTTTACGAAATGATCGAACAGAACGCGCTTGACGAGGCTTGGCTGGCCGATGTCGAAGGCAAAGACAATATCTTTCAGGAAATTGATTATCGCGTTTATACGCCACCACACGGTTTCGTCACGTAAGGTTTCGACCTCATAGCCCTCACTTCGATCAGTCATCCATAGTCAGGCTTTCCCTACCGGCGTATTTTTTGCACGGCCGTGACGGCTTCGCGCGCCAACTCTTCAATCGCGTCAAATTCGCCCGCGCTGATGAGTTTGGGTTTGACCATCCAACTGCCGCCACAGGCCACGACTTGCGGCAACGCGAGATAGTCCGCCAAGTTATTCAAATCAATTCCGCCCGTAGGCATAAAGCGTACGTGATGATAGGGCGCACAAACGGCTTGCAGGAACTTCACGCCGCCCGCCGGTTCAGCAGGAAAGAACTTCAACACTTCAGCGCCGTGGCTCAAGGCCATTTCAATTTCTGACGGAGTGCATACGCCGGGATAAATCGGCACGCCGCGTTTGACGCAATGCGCGACGACCGCCGGATTCGTACCGGGCGAGACGATGAATTCCGCGCCGTTTGCTAAAGCAATGTCGGCTTGTTCGGTAGAAAGCACCGTGCCTGCGCCTACGAGCAGGTCGGGTACGTACTGACGAATGAGCGCGATTGATTCAGCCGCCGCCGCCGTGCGAAAAGTGATTTCAGCGCACGGCAATCCACCCGCGAGCAAGGCTTGGGCGAGCGGTACGGCGTGTTCGGGTTTTTGAATGCTTACGACAGGGACGATGCCGATGGCGGCGATGCGTTCAGTAATGGTCATAGTGATTCGGATAGTAGCACGGACGTTACTGAACGGAAGCCGCAGCCTTGTGCCGTTCGGCGAATTGAGCGCGTATCTGCCGGAGCCGTTCGATCTGTATCTCCACTTGTTCGATGATGGGTTTGATGTCGCGGGGTTGTTGCGCTTCGAGCAGCTCTGCCATTGTGCGAATCGTATTGTCTTGTTCTTCGTTGCGATGTTCTTTGCGTTTCATGAATTTTCCCTTTTGCGGTTTTGTGATAAGGTTAAGAAAGGTCGGCGAGGGGATTACTCCCCTCGCCTTTTGGTCAGTCTAGTTGAGGCGCTGTGCTACCAGCGCCTTAACTATCTTCTCAAGTGTCTCAACTCTCTCATCAATCACCCGCAACGCCTCAGCGATTTGTTGCTGGCTCTCAGAGATCGTATCAACCGCCTGAAGAAGAAGAATCAGATCGTCATCTGACATCCGACTCACCCCCTTTCTGTCGGCAGGTAGCCGACGTGCGCGATTATACCTTCAGCTATAATCTGCGCCATGCAATCACTCATTAAACCAGCGGCCTTGCGACCCGGCGATACTGTCGCCATCGTTGCGCCTGCCAGCAATCTCAAGCGCGATTACCTCGAACGCGGCGTCGCCGAACTCGCGCGTCTGGGTTTCAAAGCCAAATACGCCGAAGACATTTGCGACAAGGCGCGTTACACCGCCGGCAGCGATGAGCGCCGCGCGCGCGAACTGATGCAAGCTTTTACCGACCCCGCAGTCAAAGCCGTATGGGCGGCACGTGGCGGATATGGCGCGATGCGATTGTTCGGCGTGCTTGACGCCACGGTGTTGCGCGCGCACCCGAAAATCTTTATCGGCTACAGCGATATGACGGCGTTGCATCTTTACCTGATGCGGCGTTGCGGCTGGGTCGTATTCCACGGCCCGATGGCGGCGAAGGATTTGGCCGGCGGCGGGACGTGTTATGACGAACGAACCTTACGCGCCGCGCTCACGCAAGCCGTGCCGCTGGGCGACCTCACTCACGACAAGCTCGAAGTGTTGCGCGCAGGCAAGCCCGTCACAGGTCGTTTGGTCGGTGGATGCCTTTCGTTGATTGCGGCATTGATGGGCACACCGGATGAACTCGACACGCGCGACGGCATTTTGTTTTTGGAAGACACGGGCGTGAAGCCTTACGCGCTGGATCGAATGATTCAACAACTCAAACTCGCGGGGAAGTTCGACGGCGTACGCGGCATCGTGTTCGGCGAAATGACCGATTGCCAACAACACACGGAGCAGGGATACACGTTGCAGGAAGTGTTGGCGGAACTCACGGCGGAATTGAATGTGCCTGTGTTATTTGGCTTGCCGAGCGGGCATAGCCCGGTCGGGAATTTGACGTTGCCTTTAGGCGTGATGGCTACCCTGGATGCGGCGCAGTGTGTTTTGCGGATTGAAGAAGCCGCAGTGAAATAGGTACGCGGATAACGCGGAGGCGGCGGAGCAACGCGGCTCTTCAAGAGAATCGTCCGCGCCAATCCGCCGCCGCCGTGTCATCCGCGTACCGCGTAAAACTATCCGCACACCAACTTCACCAACGTACGCACGCCCACCGCCGTTGGCCCAATCGCCAGATGCGGTTTGTTGTTGTCATTCCAGGCCGTGCCCGCAATGTCTAGATGTGCCCACGGTGTTTCTTCGACAAACCCACGACTGAAATAAGCGCCGGTCATCTTACCGGCTTTTCGACCGCCTACGTTTTTGATGTCGGCGATTTCGCTCTTGATTTGTTCGCGGTAATCCTTGTCGAGCGGCAGTTGCCAATACTTCTCGCCGGTGGCTTTGCCTGCCGCGATGATGGCGTCTACCCACTCTTGATTGTTGCCGAGAACGGCTACGTAAACATCGCCGAGCGCAATCGAAACCGCGCCGGTCAACGTAGCGAGATCAACGATTTTGGTCGCGCCGAGTTTGCGCGCATAAGCCACGGCGTCAGCCAGAATCAAGCGGCCTTCGGCATCGGTGTTGATGACTTCGATGGTCTTGCCGGTCATGGCTTTGACGACATCGCCGGGACGTTGCGCTTTGCCGCCGGGCATGTTTTCGACGGCGGGTACAATGCCGAGTACGTTGACGGATGGTTTTAATTGCGCAATCGCGCGCATCGCCGCAATCGTCGTCGCGCCGCCCGCCATATCGTATTTCATCTTTTCCATGCCGTCAGCAGGCTTAATCGAAATGCCGCCCGTGTCGAAGGTCACGCCCTTGCCGACAATCGCAACCGTCTCGTCACTCGCCACAGCGGACTTGTAAGTCATCACGATCATACGCGGCGGCTCGACGCTGCCTTGCGCTACGCCCAGCAATGAACCCATGCCGAGTTCGCGCATCTGTTTTTCATCGAGCGTTTCAAAACCTAAGCCGTAAGTCTTGGCGACTTCTTCAGCTTTAGCGGCCAATGCGATGGGCGTCATCAGGTTGCTGGGTTCGTTGATGACTTCGCGTCCGTAATTGGCGGCTTCGGCGATGATTGCGCCGCGTTCGAGTCCCGCGATGACGGCGTCGCTGTTTTCACCTACCAACGTGTAAGTTTCGAGCAACGAATCTTCTTTGTCTTTCGTGTGGTATTTGTCGGGATCGAAGATCGCCCACAACGCGCCTTCGGCTGCGGCTTGCGCGTGTGCGTCATCGCGCAACAAGAACGCTACGTGACGGGCTTTCTTTTTGCGCAAGCTGCGCGCCGCCACACCGGCCAACTTGCGCGTCGTGTTGGCATCGGCTTCGTCCTGTTTCCCCGCGCCTAGCAACAGCAAACGCCGCGCTTTGAACGCGCCTGGATTCGGCAGATAAGCCGTCTCGCCCGATTTGCCAACGAACTCGCCCGCCGCCATCAACGACGCCAGCGTACCGCCGCTGCGCATATCCAATTCCGACAGCCAGCCTTCGGCGTATGACTCGCCTTCATAAATGACGACGGCCAGTGCGTCGCACTCTACGTCAAAGTATTTCTGTAAACTCGCTTTGATTTGCATTCATGCTCCTGTGAGAGCCTGGGTACGCATCGCCTCCGGCGTGCAGGCGTCACAATGAGATGCAATGAAAGAGAAAGGGTCTATTGCTTTCATTGCATCTCATTGTGACGCCTGCACGCCGGAGGCGATGCGTACCCAGGTTTATTGATTCCGAAACTTCACTGCCGCGCGTGCTTCGCGCTCCTGCGTTTTCTTCGCATCGTCGGCGCGTTTGTCGTGCAGCTTTTTGCCGCGCGCGACGCCGAGTTCGCATTTGATGAGATTGCCTTTGAAATAAAGTTTGGTAGGCACAATCGTCAAGCCCTTCTCTTTGATCTTGGATTGCAGCCGGATGATTTCGCGCTTGTGCAACAGCAAGCGGCGCGGGCGTACCGGATCGTGGTTCTGGCGCGTACCGCCTTGCGAATAGTGGCTGATGTGCGCGTTAAGCAACACCGCTTCGCCGTCTTTGACCAGCGCGTAAGCCTCTTTCAGATTGACCATTCCGTTGCGAATGGATTTCACCTCAGTGCCTACCAGTTGAATGCCCGCTTCATAAGTGTCGAGGATGTGGTAGTTGTGATAAGCCTCTTTGTTGGTAGAGATGATTTTGAATTCGTTCGTTTTGTCAGCCATGTAACTGCGATTCCTTATTCAGCCTTCAGCGGACGTTCCATCAGCCCGCTCGCTAACTCAGGTGGCGTCACGCCTTCATACAACATTTGATAAACGCCTTTGACGATGGGCATCTCGACGTTCAAACGTTGCGCCAGCGTATAAGCCGCTTGTGCCGTTTTAACACCTTCGGCGACTTCATGCATTTCATTGAGAATGTCTGCCAGCGTACGCCCGCGTCCGAGTGCGAGACCGACGCGGCGGTTGCGCGAGAGTTCGCCGAAACAGGTCAACACGAGATCGCCCAAGCCTGCCAGACCCGCGAGCGTTTCAGGCTTGCCGCCCAGCGCAACCGCGAGCCGCGTCATTTCAGCCAGTCCGCGCGTAACCAGCGCCGCCGCGCTATTGTAGCCCAGCCCCAGCCCGTTCACCGCGCCGACAGCAATCGCCATCACGTTTTTGAGCGCCCCGCCGATTTCTACGCCCGTAACGTCGTCGTTGGTGTAAATGCGCAAGCGCCGTGAAGACAATGCTGATTGTACGGCTGTTGCCGCCTCAGCATCGTGCGAAGCCGCGACCAGCGCGCACGGCTGATCCTGCGCGACTTCCTGTGCAAAGCTCGGCCCTGAGAGCATCACGTAACGCAGCGCGCCGAATACTTCTTGTGCAACTTCGCTGATGCGTTTTTGCGAATGGGTTTCAATGCCCTTGCTCGCGTTGACGATGATGGCCTTCGCGTTCAAGTGCGGTCGCATCTGTTCAAACACCGCGCGGCAAGCGTGTGAAGGCACGACGGTCATAACGATTTCGGCTTCACGCAACGCCGCAGCCA
>JABFSD010000382.1 GCA_013140935.1 Acidobacteriota bacterium | reverse complement strand
GTATGCCCGATGCGCTCGAAGCGGTGCAACAGGCCGCAACGCTTGAACCGCAAAACCTCGAACTGCGCGCGCAACTCGCTTGCATCGAAGCCGACGCGGGCAAGTCAGCCGACGCGCAAGCCCGGCTTGTGGAGTTACGCAAACAAGGCATTCCGCAATATCGGCTGGCGACGTTATATGCGGCGCTCGGCGACAAGGAACAGGCCATCGTCGCGTTGACGCAAGCCGTTGATAAACACGAACCCGGCGTCGTCTGGCTCAAGGTTGATCCGCAAATGAATCTGTTGCGCAACGATCAACGTTTCAAAGAATTGCTAAAGCCCATCGGCTTGCCTTAACGACCAAACTCCTATGACCAAATTCATTTCAACGCTACTGCTGGTTCTCTCATTCGCCTGCGTGCTATTCGCCCAACAGCGCCTCATGACGCCCAACGACGTGATCGCGCTCAAGCGCATCACTGACGTGCAACTCGCCAACGACAGTCGCCGCACCGTCTTCGTCGCTACCGCCTATGACGAAAAAGCTGATCGTTATAACTCCGATCTGTGGACGGCGCTCGCCGATATGGGCGGCACGATGCAACGGCTGACTTACAACGCCGGACGCGACGATCATCCGCGCTGGTCGCCGACCGGACAGCGCCTTGCGTTTCTCTCAGAGCGTGGCGAAATGGCGGGCGCGCAGATTTACGCGCTCAATTTGCAAGGCGGCGAAGCGCAGCAACTCACCAACCATCTCACCGCCGTGCAATCATTTGAATGGTCGCCTGATGGCCGCTTCATCGCATTTATCGCTGCGGAACCGACGATCAAGCCCAAAGAGAAAACCAAGCCGCCCATCGTCTATCAGGAAGAAGCGCGCCCGGCCCAGCTTTGGTTGCTGGATGTCGAGTCACAGCAAATCAAACCGTTGACCAAAGGCACGCATCACGTAACTGGTCTCGCGTGGTCGTTTGATCGTTCCAAGCTGGCGGTGACTGCGCGGCAAACGCCTTATCTCGAAAGCACCGAAACGACTGAAGTTTTCCTGCTGCCTTTTTTATCCGAAAGCGAACCCGTTGACCTGGCCGCCGCGCGCCAGCTTACGCGCAATACCGTAGCCGAATCGCAACCGCGCTTCTCGCCCGACGGACGCTGGCTCGCCTGGCTCGCTCGCGCAGAAGGCTCGCGTGTAGGTCCCGACCGCATACATCTTTTCCCCGTCAATGCCGTCGGCGCAGGCAGCGAAAGCGCGCCCGTCACCATGCTGAATAAAGACTTCACCGGTTACATTCGCAGCTATCGGTGGCTGTTCAACAACGCCGAACTGCTGTTCAACGCCGCGACAGGCGTCAACGAACACATCTACAAAACCGATTTATCGAATAGTTCTGGTCGTGCGCCGCAACAGCTCACGCGCGGCGAAGGCGTCGTCGGCGCATTCACCGCCAACTTCGACGGCACGCAATTGGTATACGCTTTCGAGCATACGCGGATGGGTCAGGAACTCGCCGGACTCAACGCGCGCACCTTGCTGCCCATGCAACTCACGCACTTCAACCCGCAAGTCGAAACCATCGCGTTGGGACAAGTCGAAACCATTCGCTGGAAGTCTGGTGACAAAACCGAAATCGAAGGCTTGCTGATTTATCCGGTTGGTTATGATTCATCGCGGCGTTATCCGCTGATGACATACATTCACGGCGGGCCGGAAGGCGCTTACGCCAACAACCTGCACGCCAGTTGGAGCGCGCCGATTCAAGTGCTGGCCGGAGCGGGATACGCCGTCTTCCTGCCCAACTTTCGCGGCTCGTCGAATTACGGCGCAGCCTTCGCCGAAGCCAACGCGCTCAAGGCCGGACAAATTGACGCTGACGATGTGATGACCGGCATTGACCATCTGATTCAACGCGGCCTCGCCGACGCTGACCGGCTCGCCATCGGCGGGTGGAGTTACGGCGGCTATCTGAGCGGCTGGCTCACCGGGCATACCAATCGTTTCAAGTGCGCGGTGTATGGCGCGGGGCTTTCCAACGCGGTGTCTTATTGGGGTACGGCGGACATCACGTCGCAACGCGAACGCTTGCACGGCGGCACTCCGTGGACGGCGCGGCAGATGTATGAAGCCCAATCGCCGCTCACCTTTTTGCCGCAGGCCAAAACGCCTACGTTGATTTTTCACGGCGAGAAAGACGAGCGCGTACCGCTGGGACAATCACAGGAAAGTTACCGCGCGCTCAAACGAGCGAACGTCCCCGTGCAACTCATCGTCTATCCCGATCAAGGCCACGGGCTGCTTACGCCGAGTTATCAGTTAGACAAAATGACGCGCGAATTGGCTTGGCTGAAGAAGTATTTGGAGGGGCGGTGATGTTGGCGCGCGCGATCATTGAGAGATGCTACGCAAGTTCCCAAGGTGAAATATGTATTACAGCGAGCGATTACAAGGGCAACAGTCCCCCGATGTAGAGGAAATTGGAGAAGCCTTCTGGGGTGGGTTTGTTGCACTGGTTAATAAATGTCTGACTACCCATTTGTTTGCAGAGGCGTTTCCGCGCAACTGCTTTGAAGCTCCCTACCCAGTGGAATGCGACACTCAGCCACTAGCCTTGACCTTTTCGGCAGAGAACCAAGAGGTTTCATGGCCTCTTGACCCATCAGATCTTCCTAACACCTTAGACGCATTGGATGCAGTGGAGTTTTTTACTCGTTATTTATCAAAGCCTGTAAACCGTAGCCACCATTCATATGGGAATCACGATCACTTTCTTTCCTTTGATCGTGAGGAAGGATTTCGTGAATACCAAGAAGCTGTTAATCGCTTATTTCAGAGGTGTAGACATCCTTACCAGCTTGTTAGCGGCGGCATAGAGCGATTAGCTCCTCTGCTGGTAAGTGAGATACTGGATCAAGACTTTAACAGTCAAGACGCAGAACTAAATCGAATATTGGCAACTGCCGTTAGGAAGTACCGTGACCCTGACCTTGAAGTAAGGAAAGAGGCACTGGAAAAGCTCTGGGATGCTTGGGAAAGAATCAAAACAGTTCCCGACTTTGATAAGAAAACCGGCATAAATCAGTTACTACAAAATTCAATTCCAGAACCTAATCTTCGGGGCAGAATTGAACTTGAAGCTAAAGCTCTGACAAAGATTGGAAACGATTTTATGATTCGCCACACTGAGACAAATAAGACACCAATCAGCTGCTCCGAGCATGTTGATTACCTTTTTCATCGGTTATTTGCATTGATGCGGTTGTTTCTAAAATACATTTGAGAACCAGCCCAAACTGTGGCGTGCCGCAAGGGAAGTGTGAAAGAGCGGTTAAGTTAAACGTCGCTGAAAATTTCGATTAAAGGTTATGGGCGCTAAACCGCAATTTGTTATC
>JABFSD010001099.1 GCA_013140935.1 Acidobacteriota bacterium | reverse complement strand
ATGCACAATTGCGCGCGCGCCGCGAAACGGCTGTCACAGGCGCGAGTTCTTATGCGCACGTCAATCTCAGTCTGGCGCTGCCGATTCCGAAATGGTCAAGGCCGCTCATTCCCAACGAAGCCATCGAGATCGAAGACCCAGTGACCGGCGACGTGCAACAACGCACGTTGCGGCAAATCATCAAGAATCAAGCGAAGAGCGGCGAAACCATTCTCACCAAAATTTATCAGAAGCAGGGAATGCCCAAAGCCGATGAACAAGCCCGCCAAGAGTTTCGCGCAATCAATCAGGCGCTCGGCTTTTTGGTAGACCGCGCGAATCTTTACGCCGTCAAGCCGCTCGTGTTGTTTGAAGCCGCGCGCCTCAATCTCACCAACGCGCCTGCCGACCGCACGCGCATCGGCGTGGGCGCAGGTGTGCAATTTGTGGTGACCGTCGCCAAATTCGAGGCTGGGTATGTGTTCGCTACGCGCCGCCAGTTCAACGAGCCGCGCGGCAATTTCATCTTGCGGCTTTATTTCCAAAATCTGTTTTGAGCAAGTTCTCGTTTCGCTGCTAGACTGTGCGACGAAAACGAGACTGCGCGTTGCTATCCCCCTTTGAACAAAAGCGCAGCCAGCAGGCCAGAAGGAATGAGGGAGCAACATGTTTTCTACTATTAGATTGGTTTTCAGTGGGGGTTGTGGAGTTGTGGGGCAGGTTCCCAACCTGCCCCACAACTCCGAAGTTGCGTGTGCTGTGGGGCAGGTTGGGAACCTGCCCCACAGCGCACTTGCTGCGAACCCAAGTAAAAACCGATCAACGTCACGTGCGCTGTTGGCACTCGCGTTATTTCTGAGCCTTGCGCTCAACGCATTGGCGCAAACCGCTGAAGTCAAAGTCATCACCAACGACGAACTCGGCCAGCCCGTAGCCAACGTCACCGTCGAACTCAAAACCAATCAGCAAACCCAGACTGCCGTCACCAACGAAAAAGGCGAAGCCGTCTTCAGCACAGTCGCATCCGGCACATATCAAATCATCGTCAGCCGCGAGGGCTTCGAGACGCTGAACCAAACGAATATCGCCGTCGCACGCAGCACCATTGTCGAATTCACGCTCGTACCCAAAATCAATGTCAGCGATAAAGTCGAAGTCACCGCCACGAATGCCGCCGCCAACCCGCTTGAACAAGGCGCTTCGCCGTCACAAGACCTGCAACGCGAGCAAGCCAAAGACACGACGAATCGGCCTGATACGGTGAGCGATACGCTGCCGCTGTTGCCGGGCATCGTGCGCACCGATCAAGGCCAGTTGCGCATCTTCGGCGGCAACGAAAATCGCAGCGCGCTCGTGGTGAATTACGCCGACGTGACCGACCCCGCGACCGGGCAGTTCGGCCTGACCGTACCGATTGACAGCGTGCAAACGATCAACGTGTTTCGCACGCCTTATCTCGCGCAGTTCGGACGCTTCACCGCTGGCGTAGTCTCGGTCGAGACGCGGCGTGGCGGCGACAAGTGGAATTTTGAATTCAACGATCCCTTTCCTGAGTTTCGTTTTTTGCGCGGACGCTTGCGCGGCTTGCGCGATTGGACGCCGCGCATCACGGTCAATGGCCCGTTGGTCAAAAACAAGCTCTACGTTTCGCAAGGGATTGAATACAACCTGAAACATCCGCGCGTGTTGGCGCTGACGTTTCCCAACAACGAAACCGTCAACGAATCGGTCAACGCGTTTACGCAACTCGATTATCTGGCGTCGGCGACGCACTCGCTGACGGCGACGTTGCATATCGCGCCGCGCAAATCGCGCTGGTTCAACTTGGACTTTTTCAATCAGCGTCCCGTCACGCCGAACTTCGCGGCGCGCGATGTTACCGGCACGCTGGTTGATCGCCTTACGTTTGGTGCGAATCTTTTAGAAAGCGTCGTCTCAATCAAACGCGCCGACCAGGACGTATGGCCGCAAGCTGTCGGCGAAATGACGCTGACGCCCGTGCAAAATTTCGGCAGCTATTTCAACGAACAGAATCGCAATTCCAGCCGCGTCGAATGGCTCGAAATGCTCTCGCTCGCGCCGCGCAAAAGTTTCGCAGGCGACAGCAACTGGAAGTTCGGCGCAGGACTCACGCGCACTTATAACGACGGCACTTATCTCGCACGACCGATCAACATCGTTTCCAACCCGGGGCGCGACTTGCGCGGCGCATTGCTCAAGCGCATCGAATTCGCAGGCGGCTCACCTTATGACCGGCAAGACACCGAAGCCATCGCTTTCGCGCAAAACCATCTCGTCGTGAACCCGCGTCTCGCCATAGATTTCGGCGCACGTTTCGAGCGGCAATCCATCACCGGTGTCTCGCGCATCGCGCCGCGCTTGGGCATTGCGTGGACTCCGTTCGGCAACACCAAAACCGTCATCCGCACCGGCTATGGTTTGTTTTATGACCGCGTGCCGCTGAATATTTTTGCGTTTGATAAATTTCCTGAACAGATCGTGACGGTGACGGGCGCGGCTCCGATTCGTTTGCGCAATGTGACGGGCGCGGTTTCGACCAACGATGGCGCGTTGGTGTTTCGCAACGGCAAGGCAGGCAACTTTTCGCCTTATTCGACTACGTGGACGTTGGAAGGCGAACATCCGCTGACGAGTTTTGCGCGTTTACGGTTGGGCTATCAGGAAAGCAATTCGCACGGACTCATCACGTTGGTTCCGAATGCCAATGCCAACGTATTGAGCGGCAGCGGGCAGTCGCGTTATCGCCAGTTTGAAATCACGACGCGCCTCGGTGTGCGTGAAAATCAAAACCTGATTGTGTCTTATGTGCGTTCGCGTTCGCGCGGAGACTTCAACGAATTCGCCAATTACATCGGCAGCTTTCCTGTGCCCGTCATTCGTCCGAACTTCCGCACCGCGCTGCCCGCTGACTTGCCGAATCGTTGGCTGATATGGGGACGGCTTACCTTACCCTGGCAGATTCGCTGGGCTCCGTTAGTTGAGTATCGCAATGGCTTTCCTTATTCGGTCGTTGACGCCGCGCAAAATTACGTCGGCGTGCCGAACGATAACGGACAACGCTATCCGAATTTCTTTTCGCTCGATGCGCGCTTCGCCAAAGACCTGCCGATCAACCAACCGGTTGAGAAGATTTTGCGTTACAAGTTGAGCGACCCGACTTACGTGCGCGTGTCGTTCAGCATTTTCAATCTGACGAATCACTTCAATCCTTTGTCGTTGCGCAACAACATCGCCGACCCGCAATTCGGCCTGTTTTTCGGACAAAACAAACGGCGCTTTCGCGTGGACTTCGATTTGATCTTTTAGTGATCACGTGGCGCAGGCTTCAGCCTGTGACCCGTTGTGTGGACTTTAGTCCGCACAGCACAAAGG
>JABFSD010000748.1 GCA_013140935.1 Acidobacteriota bacterium | reverse complement strand
CAAAGACGGCGTGCAAAACCTGACGCTCGCCACGTTGACGAACATTGACGTAGCGCGCGCTCCCGTTTCGATCTCGCCGGTTTCGATTGATCCGAATGGCAACGACCTTCAGCGCACGTCGAATTCGAGCCTTTCGATTGCGCGCCGCTTGTGGTGGAACAACGTGCTGGAAGTCGGTTACGTCGGCAATCAGGCGCGCCACCTCTCACAACAGCGCAACGTCAACGTCGTTCCGATCGGCGCGTTGTTGCGCGGCACGGTTACTTCGGGAACGCAGGTCGTAGATTTGTCGAACCCCATCAATCGCATTGCGATCAGCACCGACGCTTATCGCAACCTGTTGCCTTATCCCGATTACAACGCGGTGAACATCCGCGAATACACCGGCACCTCGTCTTATCACTCCGCTCAGTTGACGCTCTCGCGGCAACGCGGCGCGCTGACTTACACCGGCGCTTATACGTTCTCAAAAGCGTTGGGCGTCTTGGCAGGCGATGGCGGCGGCACTGATGCACTCGACGTACGCAACCGCAACTTCGGCGTATTGAACTATGACCGCACGCACAACTTCGTGGTGAATTACAACTGGAACATGCCGCGTCTGATTAAACGCGGCGGCAATCGTTTGCTGAGTGGCGCATTGAATGGCTGGCAGTTGTCTGGCGTTTCCAGTTATCAAAGCGGTGCGCCGATTCGCCTGTCATTCGGCGGCGGCGGCACGACGACGTTTGTGAATGCGGCGGGGCAATCGGTGACAGTCACGCCTACGGGCAATGGCCTGAACGGCGGTAACGCCTTTGTCTCTTGGTGGGGAACGAATGGTTTTTCGGGAGGCAGCTTTGCGAACTCAGGCGGCATCGCACCAATCTTGGCGCGTAACCCGCAAATCAAAGGCGGCAGCCAGAACGTCAATGACAAGCTCTTTGATCTGAGTGCCATCAGCATTCCGAACTTCGGCGAATCAGGCGCTTTTGTCACGCCGTTTTATTCGCGCCTGCCCAATCGCAATAACCACGATGCGACGCTGATGAAAAACTTCCGCTTTAAGGAAACGCAAAACATCCAATTCCGTTTGGGACTGTTCAACGTGTTCAATCAGGCGTTTGTCACGCAACAAGGCGACATCAATCTGACGCTGCAAACCAGTTGCAACGCGGTAGTGCAAGCCGTGCCCAACGGCGTAGGCGGCACGGTGGCGAACGTGTGCGATCCGACGAAGGGTTACACCTTCACCGACACGACCAAAGCGCAGTTCGGTTCGATCATCACCAAACGCGGCAATCGGCGCGTATTGTTGTCATTCCGTTACACGTTCTAATCACGAGGGGTGTGGCGCAAGTGCTGCGTCACACCCCATTTAACAACTCAAATCGCGCGCTTGATTACCTCCATCGTTGCCCGTTGCCGTTGTGCGACGAACTTGCGCGCGTTGACGATTTTCTTTTTAGCCGCCGCCGGATTCTTCGCCATTGCCAACACCGCCGGCACGTAGCGCGCAATCTCCGCTTCCTGATCGAAATCAAACAACCAATCGCCCAAGCCGATGTCACGCCACATAAAACCTTTGCTGGTCTGTTCGGCAAAACGTCCCACCATCGCGGGAATTCCATTGCCTACGCACATAATCGGCGAGTGCATTTCGAGGCCGAACAAACCGGCTGAACGAAGGTAAACGCTCAAGGCTTCATCGGTCAGCCAGAACTTGTCGCGCCAGACGACGCGCGGCTTCACGTCATCAGGCAGCTTGTCATAAACCCACACCTTGCCGACTTCCATCTGGGTCATGTCTTCGGGGCAGAGCAGGATTTTGTGATTGGTTTCGCGCACGACAGCGGTGATGGCGGCGCGCAACGGCGCATGATCGTGTTCGGCCATCGCTTCATTGCGCGCGGCGCGTTCGGCGTTGATGGATTGATTGCGAATCTTCCAATAAGGCGTGTAACGCATGCGCGGAATGCAGCAGAGAAATTTGCCCGCTTCGAGTTGGCTCGCGCGCAAGTACGCGATGGCTTGGGCGTCGTTGCGCAAGTCGCAAGCGAAAGCTCCGTCGGGGCCGAATTCCATCACCGAGGCTTTGACGCCTTGTTCCTGCGCCAGCTTCAACGAAACCGAATCGCGGAAGAAAACGAACTTTGCCTGACTCAGCAAATCTTTATCATCGCCCAATAAAAACGAACCGTGCGTGATGCCGTAAACGCCATACGGTTTGTGCATGTGTTGCAGGAAGGCCGCGACATCTTTGGCGGCGACGAGCGAAGCGCCCGAACCGTGCAACAGGAAGTCGCACCATTCGAGCGCGTCCTGTAATTCGGGAGTTGAGGCTTTGCCGTCCGCACCAATCGTACCCTTGACGATACGTAGCTTGGGAAAGCGACGGTGTTCCATCGCGATGACCTCTTCGGTCAAATCCTGCGAAGCCCACAAGCGCACTTCGGTATCGGGCAGATGCTTTTCCAGCAAGGCCAATACGCCGGGCGTATGCGCGATGTCGCCGATGTTGACCACTTGCCACGAAGAACGAAGCAAAATGCGGCGTGGCAGAACCGAAGCCAGTGGCGCGGCAAGTGCGGCGCATAGAGATTGAGAGAGAAAATTACGGCGCAAAATCGTCATAGGAATTTGGTCTGTTTCGGCTTTTCGTTAATTCGTCTCGCCAGCTTTGCGGGTCGGTGTTATGCTTCGAGTATCCAAAGCAAAACTGCTTTTCGCAACATGTGGAGTGAATCTTATGAACACTGTTTCAACTCTGGAAGCAACGGATAAGTTGAGCGAATTGATTGCCGCTGCCGGCGCTGGTGGACCGCAAATCATCACCAACAACGGTATGGGAACCGCCGTTTTGATTTCTTATGACGATTATCGCCGCCTCACGGCGCGCAAAAAATCTCTGGTTGAATTTTTGTTGGAAAGCCCGCTGTCCGGTTCTGATCTCGATCTGACTCGTGCTAAAGACGAAGCAGGTCGCGCCACTCTCAATTTCGATGAGGAGGCGGAGTAGATGAGCCATTTGCTCAATACGTGCGTCATCTCTGAATTCAAAAAGAAACAGCCAGAGCAAAAGGTCGTTGACTGGCTCAACGCACAAATCGAAGAGTCGCTTTTTCTCAGTGCCGTCACGATTGGTGAAATCCAAAAGGGCATTTCACGCCTGCCCGTGTCAACGCGACAAGCCGAACTTGCAATCTGGTTGGAGGATTTGATCTATCGTTACGACCAACGTGTATTGCCACTCGATGTTGAAGTCATGCGCCAGTGGGGGCAACTAACCAGTGCGCTGGAAAAGCAAGGACGCATGTTGCCGCTGCTCGATTCGTTAATCGCCGCCACCGCCCTTGCACAGAAGTTGATGTTAGTGACGCGCAACGAAGATGAT